>JAIRPC010000055.1 GCA_031257215.1 Eubacteriales Family XIII. Incertae Sedis bacterium | reverse complement strand
TTCTATGTGATAGCGCCGGACTCGATACACTCCTACGATATGCAGAACGATTTCAAGGCGCTGGGAAGCGTGTCGCTGGGCAGCAAGGCGAAATACGTGGACAGCGGCTCGTATGAGCTCCCGGACGGCTACGAGGTGCCGCCGATCGACCCAAGGTACGATCCCATGCCGTTGGATGGCTTTGGGATAGACTAATGATGAAGCAATAATGGATTGCGCCCCTGCCATTGCGGGCCATCGCAAGCTATCTGCAACCTTTGCGGAAACCTCCCTTACATGATAGAATACTGTCGTGCGGGAGGTTTTCCCGTTGGAGCTGTTTTGTTATTGGAATAATTATAGGAATGGATTATGGCGAGGAATTATTATTTCAGCTTTGGGAGGAATCGTTGGGACCCCACACCCCTGATCGTGGCGGTCATGGTTGTGGTGCTGGCCGCCGCTCTGTACGCCTATTTCAAGACGGGCGAGGTGCGGGCGGAGGAGGGGCAGTCCAAAGCCGTGGCGGCCGCCGTGGACGACCTGCGAAAGGAAGCGGACGCGGTAAAGGTGTCCATAGACCTCCCCGGCAAGATGAGAAGCGCGAATTATATCCTGCTTCAACGCTCTGGCTATAACAGAAAGTTCGAGGGCGAGGATTCATGGGTGGATGCCCAGGAGGGCGTTCAGCCCGTCCCGGACGCGTTCATGCACCAGCGCATAAGGCTGGCAAAGAAAGCGAATGTTCAGATATACCCCGCGTCAATGACGAAAATGCTGACCGCACTCGTGTTCATAGAGCGGATAGCGCCAGGGGATTATGACAAGGAGCTTGAAATAACGAGGGACGATCTGGGCTATTTGTACAATGACGGTGCGTCGGTCGCGGGCTTCGCGGTGGGCGAGAAGGTTAAAATAGAGGATCTCATCTACGGCGTGATGCTGCCGTCTGGCTCGGAATGCACCTCGGCGCTCGCGGAATACATGGCGGGCGGCCAGGACAAATTCGTGGACATGATGAACGCGAAAGCGGAGAGCATAGGGATGTCGGCATCGCATTTCTCGAACCCGATAGGGCTGCACGACGACGAGACATACACGACGGTTTCCGATATCGCTCTGCTCCTCGACTACGCGATACGCGACGAGCGGTTCCTGAAAGTGATATCGACGCAGGAATACACGACCTCGCCCACGAACAAGCACCCTGACGGGCTGGATCTGAAAAGCACGCTGTACCAGCAGGGCGAGATAGACATGGTTTCGGACGACGGCGAAATAATCGGCGGCAAGACGGGCTACACGAACGAGGCGGGGCAATGCCTTGCCAGCTATATGGTCAAGGGCGGCGAACAGTTCATCCTCGTGACCGCCGCGGCAAAGCCAAAGGATTTCCACAAGCAGGCCCTGCACGTCAACGACATGCTAGACGTATTCAGCGCGCTGGAAGTAACAGGGGCAGGAATAAAATAACACGCCCGCGCAAAATTCGTCATTCTGTACACAAATAGTCATTCCGTGCTTGACACGGAATCCATTCCCGCACAATTCGTCATTCCGTGCCTGACACGGAATCCATCCCCACACAATTCGTCATTCCGTGCTTGACACGGAACGCAATCCCCGCACAATTCGTCATTCCGTGCTTGACACGGAATCCATTCTCGTGATGGCTGGATTCCGGATCAAGTCCGGAATGACAATTTTGTTGTCGGCGGAATGACTATTCTGTTATCGGCGGAATGACAATGTGGGTGGTCTTTGATTATTTCAGTATCTGAATCCCGCCGATGATGGGCAGCTGGCGCTCCTCGTTTTTTATCGCGTTTATTATTCCAAGCACCGTGAGTATCAGCATGAAGATGTTGTAGCACACACTGAAAAGCGCTGTAAGCCATGCGGCCAAGCCTCCCGCAAACCCTCCGAACGGTATCGATGCCGTGGCTATGCTCGCAAGAATGCCAAATACAACCCAAGCCGCAACCTCAAAGATGAACAGCACCAAACCTTGGTTCGCGTGGAAGCGCGAGTAGCGCGACTCCTTCGGCGCGGCGAATGCGGACACGAAGCAGAGGAAGCTCAGGTAGGCGATGATGCCGAACACCTTGTTCGCGTTCGCGTCCTCCAAATAGCTGTGGTACGGCGTGCCAGGCACATGCTGCGCGTACTGATAGCCAGCCTGCCCATATTGCTGCCCGTAATTCTGTTGGCCGTACTGCCAGTTTTGCTGCCCATACTGTTGCCCCGACTGACCGTACTGCTGCTGCCCGCCCGTCTGTCCATACGGCTGCCCCTGCGGATCTCCCTGCTGTGTCTGGGCGTGGTCAGCCGCCAGTATCTTCTCTTTCTGCGCATCGTATTCGCCCTGCGTGATGGCGCCCGAATCAAGCAGCTCTTTCAGCTTGGCGATCTCGTCTAATGTACTCATTGTATGTCCTCTCTTTTGCCGCGTTATAACATCTTCCAATGCGTTATAATGCTCCATTTGCTCACGCTGTTATAGTTATTATTATACATGAAACTGGGCGGCTGTGCTTGGCGGCTTCCAACCGTGACGCCTGGGCGTGAATCATGCAGCCTCCATGATTCATTTCGCCTCTGATTCATTTCGCCTCTTGCGCGTGAAAGGAATAATTGCTATACTGTAAATAGTTTTATTGTAAAAGTATTTTAGTGGCGAGTTGGAGAGCGAGAATGACAATAGCGAAATTGCTGGACATCAAATACCCGATACTGCAAGGCGGCATGGCGTGGATCGCGGAGGCGGGGCTTGCGGCAGCCGTTTCCAACGGCGGCGGGCTGGGGCTGATCGCGGCAGGCAGCGCCGACGCGGATTTTGTGCGGGCGCAGGTGAGGCGCGCGAGGGAGCTGACCGACAAGCCCTTCGGCGTGAACGTTATGCTCATGAACCCGGCGGCGGGCGACATCATCGCCATGCTCTGCGAGGAGAAGGTGGCGGTAGCCACGACGGGCGCGGGCAACCCTGGCAAATACGTGCCTGATCTAAAAGAGGCGGGCGTCAAGGTGATACCCGTCGTGTCGAACGTCGCGCTGGCTGTGCGGCTGGCACGCGTTGGCGCGGACGCCCTTATCGCGGAGGGGCAGGAGGGCGGCGGGCATATAGGCGAGCTGACCACAATGGCGCTCGTGCCGCAGGTCTGCGACGCGGTTGACGTTCCAGTTATCGCGGCGGGAGGAATAGCGGACGGCAGGGGCATAGCGGCGGCGTTCATGCTCGGCGCGTCGGGCGTGCAGGTCGGAACGAGGTTTCTGTCCGCGACCGAATGCATAGTGTCGCAGCCCTACAAGGACAGGGTTCTGAAAGCCAAGGACAGCGACACGGTAGTTACGGGCAGGCCGACGGGGCACCCAGTAAGGGTGCTGAAAAACAAATTTTCAAAGGAGGCCTTGGCTCTGGAAAAGAAGGACGATCTCAGCTTCGAGGAATACGAGGATTTTTTGTCTGGGACGCTTCGGGCGGCGGTGGTGGACGGAGATGTTGACCACGGTTCGCTCATGTCGGGGCAGATCGCGGGCCTGGTGAAGAGGGAACAGCCCGCCGCTGAAATCATCAGCGAGATGTTCGGCGAGGCATCTACGATATATAATAATAGAGGAAAGGAGCTGTCATGGTAAAAATAGCTGCTGTATTTGCTGGGCAGGGCGCACAGTATCCTGGTATGGGCAAGTCGCTCTGCGAATCCAGCGCCGCCGCCCGCGCCGTGTTTGAGGCTGCGGGCGACAAGGTGATGCGCGACTGCTTTGAAGCGACGCAGGACGAGCTGAACCAGACTGACGTTACACAGCCCGCCGTATACACGGTGGACATGGCGGCGTGGGCGGCGTTCGAGGAAGCCATAGGCGGCGAGATTGAGATAGTCGGCATGGCTGGGTTCAGCCTTGGCGAGTACGCCGCGTTCACGGCGGCGGGAGTTATCCCGGGCGTGCGGCACGGCATAGCGCTTATCAAGGAGCGCGGCAGGCTCATGGCGGCGGCGGGCAAGCACCACGACGGCACGCCGCGCGGCGCAATGGCGGCGGTGCTTGGGGCGAAAGACGACATCGTAGAGCTGGTGGAGAGAGCGCGCGGACAGTGGGTTCTGGAAGCAGTTAACTTCAACGCGCCGACGCAGACCGTCATAGCGGGCGACGCCGAAGCCATAGAAGCGTTTTCCGCGGCGGCGAAAGCGTCAGGCAAAAAACTAAGAGTCATGCCGCTGCCCGTCAGCACCGCGTTCCACAGCCCCATTATGGCGGCGGCGTCGGACGGCATCAGGGCGGCGGCCGCGAAGCTGCCGTTCGGAGAGCCGAAGCATGAGGTATACCTGAACATGACGGCGGGGACGCTGACTGAGTATATCGGCAACGGGCTTGGAAACGGCTTTGGGGACGGCATGGACGGCGACGACAGCGCGGGCATAGTGATAGGCGTGGAGCTGGCGGGAATAATCCCGAGGGTGATGGCGGAGCAGGTGAAAAGCCCCGTCAGGTGGCAGGAAACAATAGAGGCGCTCGCGGCGGCGGGCGCGGAAGCGATAGTGGAATTTGGGCCAGGCAAAACCTTGACAGGCCTTGCGAAGAAGACCGCGCCGAACATCCCCGCGCTGAACGTGCAGGACGTGGATTCGCTCACGGCTGCGGCAGGCCAGCTGAGCAAAAGCCATGATTCTATAAAATCGCAAATAAAATCGTGGCAGGAAAGGGTTCTGAAATGAAATTGCTTGATAACAAAACCGCAATAGTGACGGGCGGATCGCGCGGTATCGGCCGCGCCGTCTGCGAGGCCTTCGCGGGGCAGGGGGCGCGGGTGCTGTTCACCTACGTGTCGAACGACACCGCCGCGGACGAAACGCTGGCCGCGCTCCACGGCATGGGCGTGGAGGCGGACGCCATGAAAGGCGACGCCGCGGACAGCGGCTTTGCGGACAGCGTGTGCGTGCGTGCGAAAGAGCTTTGGGGCGGGGTTGACATACTCGTGAACAACGCGGGCTTCGCGCGGGACGGGCTGCTCATGCGCATGAAGGACGCGGATTTCGACGGCGTTGTGCAGACGAACCTGAACGGCGCGTTCTATATGCTGAGGGGCGTCGCGCCGCTCATGATGAAACAGCGCTCTGGCAGGGTGATCAACATCTCGTCCGCGGCGGGCGTCTACGGAAACCCAGGGCAGGCGAATTACTCCGCGTCCAAGGCGGGACTGATCGGGCTGACGAAATCGGCGGCCAAGGAACTGGGCGCGCGCGGGATCACGGTCAACGCTGTCGCGCCGGGCCTGATAGAAACCGACATGGCGGCCGCGCTCACGGACGAGCAGCGCCAGCGCATAGAGGGCGCGGTGGCGCTCGGCAGGCTGGGCAGGGCGTCCGAGGTGGCGAACCTGATCCTCTTTCTCGCCACGGATATGGCGGGCTATATCACGGGGCAGACGATCGGCATTGACGGCGGGATATCGATGTAGCGCATCAAAGCAGTGTCGGTTATTCCATAATCAATACAACAACAATAATGCAGCAGCAACAATTTTGTAGGAACAGCAATTTTTAAAACGCGATACGGAGGGAACGATGAACGAAAAACGTGTAGTGATAACAGGGCTTGGTACGGTGTGTGCGGTCGGCAACGACCTGCCGCGGACGTGGGACAGCTTGATGGCGGGCAAACACGGCTTCGCCAGGATCGAGTCGATGGACATCACAGGTCACAAGATAACGGTGGGCGGCGAGGTCAAAAACTTCGAGTACCCAGACAAGCGCGAGGCGAAGCGGCTTGACCTGTTCTGCCAGTTCGGGCTGGTCGCGGTAGATGAAGCCCTGCGCATGAGCGGGCTTGTCGCGGGCGAGAACGTTGCGCCAGAGCGCGTCGGCGTCTACCTCGGCAGCGGCATTGGCGGTATACGCACGCTCGAAAAGGAGATGGTGAACGGCAGGGAGAACGGCTACCGCCGCGTTTCGGCGCTGCTCGTACCTATGATCATCATAAATATCCTGTCGGGCAACGTGGCCATCAAATACGGGTTCAAGGGCAATTCCATCGGGATGGTCACGGCCTGTTCTAGCGGGACGCACACCGTGGGCGAGGGCTGGCGCGCGATAAAGCTCGGGCTTGAAGACGTCATTATCGCGGGCGGCGCGGAGTCGCCGTTTGCCCCCGTCTGCGTGGCGGGCTTCGCGAACATGAAAGCCATGGCGGAAACTACCGACCCTGACCGCGCGTCCATACCCTTCGACAAGGAGAGGTCCGGGTTCGTCATGGGCGAGGGCGCGGGCGCGCTCGTGCTGGAAGAGCTGGAACACGCGAAAGCGCGCGGCGCGAATATCCTCGCGGAGGTGGTCGGCTACGGCACCAGCACGGACGCGTACCATATAACACAGCCGTCACCCGATGGAGAGGGCGCGGCATACGCGATGAACATGGCTATATCGTCTGCCGATATAACGCCTGCCGATATATCGTATATCAACGCTCACGGTACATCCACCCCGATGAACGACCTGTTTGAAACACTCGCCATCAAGACGGTGTTCGGGGACGCGGCGTACAAGGTGCCCATCAGCTCCACTAAGTCAATGGTCGGCCACGCCCTGGGCGCGGCGGGTGCGCTCGAAGCGGTGTTCTCCGTCAAGTCCATAATGGAGGGGCGCATACCGCCGACGGTGGGCTACCGCGTCCCCGACGAGGAGCTGGATCTCGACTATGTGACGGACGGCGCGCGCGACGTGGACGTGAAGTACGCGCTCTCCAACTCGCTGGGGTTCGGCGGGCATAACGGCACTGTGATATTCAAGAGGTACGAGGGTTAGTCAATGGCTGTGCTAAATAAGGAAGAAATCAAAGCCATCATACCGCACCGCGAGCCCTTTCTGCTTATAGACGAGGTGACGGAGCTGGTGCCAGGCGAGCGCGTGGCGGCGGTCAAGCGCGTGAGCGCGGACGAATATTATTTCCAAGGGCATTTCCCGGGAAAGCCGGTCATGCCAGGCGTCCTGCAAGTGGAGGCTCTGGCGCAGGCAGGCGCGGTATGCGTCCTGTCGCTGCCGGAGCACCAAGGCAAGCTGGCGTATTTCGGGGCGATAGACCGCGTGAAATTCCGTGGCGTGGTAGAGCCAGGCGACGAGCTGCGCCTGGAAGTGGAGCTAAGCGGGCTGCGTTCCAGAGGGGGAAAAGGAACAGCCGCCGCCTACAAGGACGGAAAGCTGGTATGCAGCTGCGAGCT
>JAIRPC010000141.1 GCA_031257215.1 Eubacteriales Family XIII. Incertae Sedis bacterium | reverse complement strand
GCGCTCCGCTGCGGACTTGGCTTCGGCGGAGCGGCGCGGGCAATGGCGATAATTATGAGAGCGATAAACAACCCGGATGTCATCGAGCGGACGGCGGTCAGGGCGGATGTCGGCGCTGTGGCGATAGCGCTGATAGGCTACCTGCTCATCACCTCCATAGCTACGATTATAATGGTGATCTTCACGGCGCTGAAACTGGGCGGCGCGGTTTACCCTGCGGCCTCGGGCGTGGGGCTGTTATTCATATGGCTTATCCTGCGCGGCAGCCTGCGGCTAAGCGATGTCTTCGAGGAAACGCGGGAGATGCCCGGGCGCGTCATGCGCAACGCGGTTTTCTGCGTGGCGGGTCTGCAGCCGATCTTCATGTTCGTCGGGCAGGGGATCACGGCGCTGTTCGAGAACGCGGGGTATACGATAGACCTATCGAATTTCGACCCAGGCTCGGACGGCGTTGTGTTCATCATCATCAACCTGGTCGTGGCGAAGCCCATAGTGGAGGGCGTGCTGTTCCGCGGCGTCGTGCTGCGCGTGCTGTCCGCGTACGGGCGCAATTTCGCTATCGTCGCGTCCGCCGTGCTGTTCGGGCTCTACCAGGGCAACATCCTGCAAATCGGCTACGCGTTCTGCGCCGGGCTGATACTCGGCTACATCACGTTCAGGTATTCCATAAAATACGCGATCATCCTGCACGCGATACACAACGGGCTGATGGTCGGCGTGAGCTATCTCGCGCCGCACGTGCCGGGGCTGGCGATATACGCACTGTGGTGCGTGTTCCTCGTCGGGATGATCGTCGTAGCGGTCAAAAAATGGGCAAAGGTGAAACGGTTCCTAGACCGCGGGCGCACGCGGGCGAACGCGTGGCGGCACACGTTCGGCGTGCCGTGGCTGCTGCTCTACATAGCGATAACGATAGTGATAACGGGGGTGCAGCTAGACGTGAAGCCCATTGGGAGCGTAAGCAAGTACCCGCCCCCATTAGTCCCGGAGAAATGGGGATTTAATGAGCAGTAATGTGATTTTGGACGAGGGCGCTTTGCGCGGGCTTGGGCTTCGGCTGGCGGAGGGGCTTCGCGCAGGCTCGGTTGTTGCGCTGACGGGCGACCTTGGCACGGGCAAGACTACGCTCACGAGATCGATCGCCGAGGGGCTTGGCGTAACAGACCCTGTTACAAGCCCGACGTTCACGCTCATAAACGAGTACGGCGGCGGGCGCCTGCCGCTCTACCATTTCGACGTATATCGGCTGGGCGAGGGCGCGGCGGATGCTGGCGGCATCTACGGCGCGATGGAGCAGCTCGGCTGGGAGGACTATTTCTACGGCGCGGGTGTATGCGTCATAGAGTGGGCGGATATGATAGAAGAAATAATCCCGCAGGACGCCATCCGCATCGCCCTGGCGCACACGGACAAACCAGGGGAGCGGTCGGTAGCGGTAGAGGGGGCGGGCATATGAGCTTCGCGAACTTGCTGGCCATCGAAACCACAGGCAGAACGCTCACCGCCGCCATGCTGTGCGGGGGCGCGGAGGCAGTCGGTAGTGCTGGGTCGTGCCAAAAGCCCATAACTGCGGATCTCCCCACCGCCATTGCGGCCACCGAGCCGCAATCCACTCCCGCAAACAATCCGACAATGCGGATAGTCGGTAGCGCTGGGTCGTGTCAAAAGCCCATAACTACGGACCTCCCCGCTTTCATTGCGGCCCCCGAGCCGCAATCCACTCCCGCAAACAATCCGGCAATGCGGATAGTCGAGAAAAGGGCCGAGGGCGAGCTGAACCACCTTACGGGGCTGGTGCCCATGGTGTCGGAGCTTCTCGGCGAATGCGGGCTATCGCTCCCAGAGCTTGACGCGATAGCGGTATCGTCGGGGCCAGGCTCGTTCACGGGCATCCGCATCGGGATATCCGCCGCCCGCGCAATGGCGCAGGTAACAGGGCTGCCCGTAGTCAAGGTCCCCACGCTAGAAGCTTTTGTATACAATTTTTCGGGCGAGGGCGTAGGCGCGGTTGTCTGCCCTGTGTTCGACGCGCGCAGGGGCCAGATGTACGCGGGCGCGTACAGGCTTGGCGGCGATAGGCAGCTTGAAGCCCTCGTGGAGGGCGCGGCGTGGGAGCCTGAAACTTTCATGAGGGAGCTAGCGCAGGCGGCGCGCGCCAGGCAATGCGAAAGCGAAATTATTACAAAACTATTCTTCTGCGGCGACGGCACGGAGATTTTCGCGGAACAGCTTGCAGAGGGCATTGAAGCGATAGGGTGCTTGGAAGAATTTACCATGCAGCCCGCGAAGCCCACGCTTCCTCCGATACGCACGCACCGCCGCCCAGATGTGACGGTCTGCGCACCGAGCGACCCGCGCAGCAGCCAGTCGGCGGCGGCAGTCCTGCAATGGGCGCGGGATTTCGGCAAGCCCACAGACTACGCCGCGCTGGAACCCATCTACATGAGAAAGGCGGAGGCGCAGAGAAAATTGGAAGAACGCCTCGCCTGCGAAATTGAATGACATACGTGCAGGGTGTATAATTAATTTGAAACAGGAGGGCTATTTATGAAGGTACTGTTGTTGCCAAGAGCGCAGAAACAGTTGAAAAAATTAAATGAGCCGATTAAGAGCCGCATTGTGGCAGCGATTAGAAAACTTGAGGAAAGCCCCCCGAAAGGCGATATAAGACGCCTTGAAGGGCGCGATGGGTTTCGCGTCCGCGTTGGGGATTATAGGCTGTTGTGCGATACCGACAGCGATACAATATTAGTAACAGCGATTGAGCCGCGAGGCGGCGTTTACAAGAGGTGATTGAGATGACCGCAAGGCAGGAATTATTAGAATACATCAATGAAATGCCCGACGATGAACTGGAAGCGTTGCGTCCTCTGTTTCGCCTTATCAGATCCAGCGAGCCGCTTGTTGTTGAAACCGATTTGACAGATAGCGAAAAGAAAATTATCGCTGACGGCAGAGCGGAATACCAGCGGCATCCAGAGAGAGCCGTGCCGCTGGATGCACTGCTCTGAACATCCGCGTTGCTGTGAGCGGCGCATGAGGTGGGTGCGGATACGGTCGGCGGCGGCGGGCGACATTGACGCCATCATGGAGCTTGAAAGCGTGTGCTTCTCGCTGCCATGGACGCGGAGCGACTATGAGCGGGATATAGAGGAGAACATACTGTCGTACTACGTGGTCGCGGAAACAAAGGGCGATGCCGCGGAGGCTCGCGGCGGCACGAACCGCGAACGGCAGAGCATCGTCGCGGGGTACGGCGGCATCTGGGTGGTCGCGGACGAATGCCATATCATGACCATTGCTGTCGCGCCAGAGCACAGGCAGGCGGGGATAGGCGCGATGATGTTCATGAAGCTCATTGACGAGGCGCGGCTTCGCGGGGCGCGGAGATTTTTTCTCGAAGTCAGGGTGTCGAACGCGGC
>JAIRPC010000076.1 GCA_031257215.1 Eubacteriales Family XIII. Incertae Sedis bacterium | reverse complement strand
GCGCATACCTACCTTTTACCGAAATACGCATATATAATATCCTTCCTTGGCCATCGGGACCAAAGCCCCATCAGTTTACATATATATCATACTAAATTTATATGTGTATTTCAAGGACGTGCATGCCCCCTAAACGATATCACGCGATATCACCGATATATTTACAACCATGCGGTTTTTCTGTATAATATATTTATCTTATGAGGGCTGGCGTTAAGAAAAAAGCCGTTACAAGTGAAATTGCAGAGAACCACATCAGCGTGAGAGCGGTCACCCTTCCGCAAATTACTGCCAGGTGGTTTACTTTGCTTTTATGCACGATATTGCTCACTGCACTTGCGTCATGCGGTAGCGGCGGCGGCAATACAAACGTGCTTAGCTCAATCAAGGAGGCAATCGCCAGCGGCGGCATACACGCAACTGTCGTAGAGGACGAAAGCGCTCCCGTGCGCGACAGTACGCCGAAGGTGCTGGCCAACGACGCGCCTGGCAAAAAGACATTCGGCGATGCGGGCGCGACCGTGGATTATTCCAACATCAACGACGGATATGTCATGGTTAAGTACGAGGGGGACAACCAGAAGATAAAACTCCAAATTACCAACATAGACAATGGCGGCGACACGTACACCTACGACCTAAACCCAGACGGGAAATATCAGGCGTTCCCGCTCTCGCGCGGCAACGGCACCTACAATATCGCGGTCTACACGAACATCCAGGGCGACAGGTACGCGGTCGCGACGGAGCAGCAGGTGAAGATGAAGCTCAAAGACAAATTTTCGCCGTATCTTCGGCCGAGCCAGTACGTGGACTTTACCGACAAATCGAAATGCGTCGCCAAGGCGCCTGAGCTGACGGGGGGCAAAAAGAGCGACCTCGCCGCCGCCGAGCAGATATTCCTCTTTGTCATTGGCCACGTGACATATGACCACGAAAAAGCGGACACCGTGCAGAGCGGCTACCTGCCTAATGTGGACGAAACGCTCGACACGGGCAAGGGCATATGCTTCGACTTCGCCGCACTTACGACCGCCATGCTGCGCAGCCAGGGCATTCCCTGCAAGCTCATAGTGGGCTATGCGGGAAACGCCTATCACTCATGGATAGCGATCTTCTCGAAGGAAACAGGCAAATTCGCCGCGATCATAGAATTCAAAGGCGATAAATATAATATGGCGGATCCGACCTTCGCCGCGGCTGGCGACAAGGCGGATCCGAACGTAGTGGGCGATGGCACGAGCTACCGACCAATTTTTTATTACTGATTTGATAATGGAGGGACTTATGGTCACGAACAGTCAATTACTCTCGGCCGAAGAGCTGTCGGCGTTCTCATCGCAGTTGGAGCTGACGGTCAAGACGGGCATACCGCTGTCGGAGGCGGTGATCATCCTGCGTGAGGATGCCGAAACGCAGGCCGCAAAAAAACTGCTCGGCGCCATCCTCGAAGGGTTGGAGGATGGGGAGCCGCTGGCAGCGGCGCTGCGTCGCACCGGAGCTTTCCCTGACTACATGACGCAGATGATAGAGATAGGCGAAGCGTCGGGGCGGCTCGACCAGGTGCTGGGATCGCTCTCGAAATACTACGCGAGGGAGGACAGCATATCCAAGAGCGTCAAGAGCGCGGTGGCGTACCCCGCCATCATGCTTGCCATCCTTGTGGCGATCATCCTCATACTCGTCATCAAGGTGCTGCCCATATTCAACGAGGTGTTTGTTTCGCTCGGCGGCGGCCTCTCGCCGTTCGCCAAAGGGGCTATGGCGGTCGGCAGCGCCATCAGCACGTACTCGGTGGCCATCATCATAGCTATCGCGGTGGTAGCGGCGGTGCTTATCGCAATGCGCGCCACGAGCGAAGGGCGCGCGGCACAGAAGCGCGCGGCGCAGGGCGTGTTCAAAAAGCTGTCGCTAAAAATGGCGGCGGGCAAATTCGCGTCGGGCATAGCGCTCATGCTGGCGAGCGGGCTGGACATGGATCGCGCGGTCGGGCTGACTGTCCCGCTCATGGACCACCCTGTCATGCGCGGGCGCGTGTCTAAGCTGAAAGAAATGATCGAGCAGGGCAAATCGTTCCCCGAGTCAGTCGTGGAGACGCACGTGTTCACCGGCATGGAGGCGCGGCTCCTCGTGCTCGGCTTCAAGTCGGGCAATATCGACTCGGTAATGGAAAGGATAGCGCAGGACTACGAGGAACAGACGGATGAGCGCCTTGACCACCTCATCTCGACGATAGAGCCTACAATGGTGGCGGTGCTGTGCGTAATAGTCGGGCTGATACTCCTGAGCGCCATGCTGCCGTTGCTGGCGGTCATGACGTCAATAGTGTAGGAAGGCGGCGCAATGAAGAAACACGCGAAAACGATCGCGCTGAGAGGAACATGAAATGGCAAGGGTGTTCAGGGAAAAGAAATCATATGGAGGGCTGAAGCTGCTTCTGTTCGCGGCGGCGGCGTGCGCCTGCGTCGTGCTAATGTGGCAGGTGATGTCCTCGCTCGGCCAAAGCCAACAGGACGAGAGCATGAAGCTCGGCAAGGAGGCAATCATCCGCGCTACGGTGCAATGTTATTCCATAGAGGGCCGGTATCCCGAATCGCTCGGCTACCTCGAAGAAAATTATGGGCTGGCGCTTGACCGCGGCAAATACGTGTATCACTACCAGGCAATAGGCGAGAATATGATGCCTAGCATAGAGCTGTTGCCTCTGCACGGGGTCTAGGGGGCTGGGCATGGGCAAGAAAAAACATGTGGCAAATGTGCTGTTCACAGTCCTGTTGCTAGGGGTATTCGCCCTGTCCGCCATATTCGTTTCGCTGCTGGGCGCGGAAGTCTACCAAAGCTCAGCGGCAAAAATGCAGGCGAATTTCGACACGCGGACATCCCTCGTCTACATAGCCGAAAAGCTGCGGCAAAGCGCCAGCTCTGATTTCAGCGTGCGAGAGATAGAGGGCGGCGGCTCGGCGCTTGTTGTCACCGAGAGATATGACAACCGCAAAACCTACGAAACATGGATATACGCATGGAAAGGCAAGCTGCGAGAAGCGACCGTGGAGGCGGGCGCGGACATCAGCGCGGGCGGCGGCCAGGAAATAATGGACATGAAATCCATGAGCTTTGAGATGGACGGCAAGCTAGTCCGAATAACATCCATCAACTCAGCGGGAGAGAGGAAAAGCCTGGCGATAGGAAGGAGGGGCGGGTCATGAAAATATCAAAAACGGCAATCTTCCTTTTCGAGCTGATGGTGGTCATACTCATATTCTCGATCGCTGCCGCAGTCTGCACGAACGTGTTCGGAAAGGCGTACGGTTTCAGCGAGGAATCGAAGGATCTGACGATGGCGGTGCTGAAAGCCGAGTCTATCGCCGAGGAATTCAAGGCGGGCGGCGCGGATAAAGGCGGCGAGCTGCTGTTCGACAAGGATTGGATACCGATCGACAAGAACAGGCTGCCTGACTTCTATGGCCAGGCGGCTTATGAAATCACATCCAGAGTAACGGTGTCAGGCGGCATACGCATCATGGATATCTCCGTTGACAGATGGAGCGACGACAGAATGGAAGTGTCGGGCATATACGATTTGCAGGTGAAAGCATATGGCGAATAAGGTCAATAACAAAATCTCAAAGAAAGGCACGTTCGGCACGACTATGGGCGTCGCGTCAGTCATCGCGATACTCGTCGTGCTGGTTCTCGTCGTGTTTGCCGCGCTGTCCATCATGACCGCCAAGGCCGACTTGAAGCTCTCACAGAAGACAGCCGACGCCACTACCGCATTCTACAAGGCAGACTCTGCCGCAGAGGAAAAGCTCGCGGATGTCGCGGAGGCGGCGAAGAGCGGCGCGGGGTGGGAGTCGAAGCTGGGCGCGGGCTACGATACTGCGGTGTCGGGCGGAGCGGTGACCGTTTCCTACGAGGTTCCGATAGACGGCAACAGGACGCTCTGCGTCAGGCTTCAAGCGAAGCCAGGCGGCGCAGTCACGCGTGAGCTGTGGCAGGTGCAGAACAAGTCGGAATGGAAAAGCGACAAGAGCCTGCGGCTTATCATAGAATAGCGGCAACGTTTGGCGCGGTGCAAGCGGCAGGCTGACGGCGGCAACGCAGGAAGCGCGGATGAGTACGCAGGCGCGGGAAAAACACAGACAGCAGAAAAAGCAGAGAAAGCAGGAGCGACACGAATGCAACAATTGGAAGAATTGCTAAAAACAGCCGCAGCGGAAAAGGCATCGGATATCTACCTGATATCGGGGCGCCCAATCTCCTACAAGGTGAATGGCGAGATAACGCTGATGGGCGATGAGCGGCTCGCGCCAAGCGACACCCATGAGCTGATAAGCACGATATACAGAATGGCGGGCGGGCGGAGCATGTCTCGCGTCGAGGAGCGCGGCGACGATGATTTCTCATTCTCGCTTCCGAATATCGCGCGCTTTCGCGTGAACACATATATGCAGCGCGGCACGGTCGCGGCGGTTATCCGCATAGTCGCGTTCGAACTGCCCGACCCCGCAACGCTCGGCATACCGCAAACCGTTCTCGACCAGTCAGAGAAGATGAAAGGGCTCGTGCTTGTGACAGGGCCCGCGGGCAGCGGGAAATCCACGACGCTTTCGTGCATCATAGACAGGATCAACAAGACTCGCTCGGGGCATATCATCACGCTCGAAGACCCCATAGAATTTCTGCACAGGCACGGCAGGAGCATAGTCAGCCAGCGCGAGATCAACCTCGACACGGACAGCTATGTGGTGGCGCTAAGGGCCGCGCTCAGGCAGGCGCCCGACGTTATACTCATAGGCGAGCTGCGCGACTCCGAAACCATAGAGATAGCCATGACGGCCGCGGAGACGGGACACCTCGTCATATCGACGCTGCACACGGTAGGCGCGGCCAACACGATAGACCGCGTGCTCGACGCTTTCCCGCCGAATCAGCAGGGGCAGATACGCGTACAGCTGGCCATGGTTCTGCAATCGGTTGTTTCACAGCAGCTGGTCAGAAGCACCGACGGCAGCATTCTGCCCGTGTTTGAGATAATGCTGGTCAACGACGCGATACGCAACATGATACGCGAGAGCAAGATACACCAAATCGACAGCGTGATAGCCTCCTCCCAGGCCGACGGCATGGCCACTATGGACGCGGGGCTTCTGGCTCTATATAAAGAAGGAAAAATAACAGCGGACACCGCCGCCGCATACGCCGCCCAGCCAGAGCTGATGCGGAAGCGCATGGGGGCGTGAAATATGTTATAATATAATCAATTGAGTTTGTAGCGCGGGCGGCGCTCAGCTGCCTGACGCATATAGCATATATTATTTGAAAGGAAAAATTGCGCACTTATGGGCCGCCAATTATGATATTGTTTTTTTGAAGCCGCTCCCGCATGGGGACGGTTTCTCTACTTTTGCGGGAGGGACGGCCTGCCGCATAGATTGGTTCGGGGCAGGCCCGGGCTTTGTTAGGAGGTAAAGATGTCGAAATATATCTTTGTTACAGGGGGCGTCGTGTCGGGGCTCGGCAAGGGGATCACCGCCGCGTCGCTCGGCAGGCTTCTGAAGGACTGCGGGCTGAAGGTTACCGCGCAGAAGCTTGACCCGTATATCAACGTTGACCCAGGTACAATGAACCCGATAGAGCACGGCGAGGTTTTCGTTACCGAGGACGGCGCGGAAACCGACCTCGACCTCGGGCATTACGAGCGGTTCATCGACGTAGAGCTGAACAAATTCTCGAACCTGACCACGGGCAAGGTCTACTGGAACGTGCTGAACAAGGAGCGCAACGGCGATTACCTCGGGCAGACGATACAGGTCATCCCGCATATCACTGACGAGATCAAGTCCTTCATATACGCCGCCGCCGAGTCAAGCGACGCGGATGTGGTCATAACGGAGATCGGCGGCACGATCGGCGATATCGAATCCCAGCCCTACCTCGAAGCCATCCGCCAGATCATTATGGAGCAAGACGAATGCGACTGCCTCTCCATCCACGTGTCGCTCATCCCCTACCTCGAAGCGTCGCACGAGTACAAGAGCAAGCCGACGCAGCATTCGGTGCGCGAGCTGCATTCGCTCGGCATATTCCCGAACATCATAGTGCTGCGTTCGCGCGGCCGCATAGACGATTCCATTCGGCGCAAGGTCGCGCTGTTCTGCAATGTTAAAGAAAGCCACGTGTTGGAGAACCGCAATATACCGCTGCTGTATGAAGCGCCGCTCATGTTGGAGGAACAACATTTCAGCGAAATAGTCCTGAACCATCTGCACATAGTTTCCGACCCGCCAAACCTCGCGGACTGGCGAGCCATGATAAAGCGCGTGAACGAGCGCGAGCGCCTGGTGACGATCGGGCTGGTCGGGAAATACGTCAAGCTGCACGACGCGTATTATTCGGTGGCGCAGGCACTGTTCCACGGCGGCTACGAGAATGGCGCACAGGTCGAAATCAGGTGGATAGACTCCGAGAGCGTGAACGACGCCACGGCCTCCAAGCTGCTTGGCGACGTGGATGGGCTGCTCGTGCCAGGCGGGTTTGGCGAGCGTGGTATCCTTGGCATGGTGCGGGCGATACAGTACGCGCGCGAAAACAATCTGCCGTTCCTCGGCATCTGCCTGGGAATGCAGACGGCGGTCATCGAATTCGCGCGGAATGTGGCGGGGCTGCCGCAGGCGAACTCGACCGAATTCGACGAGGACACACCCGACCCTGTTATCGCGCTGATGGCCGACCAGCACGGCAACCTGCCGAAAGGCGGGACCATGCGGCTCGGCAGATACCCCTGCAAGATAGCACCCGGCAGCGCACTAGCAGAAGCGTATGGCGAAGCGGAGATCGGCGAACGGCACCGGCACAGGTACGAGTTCAACAACGACTACCGCGAGAAGCTTTCGGGGCTTGGATTGAAGATAGTCGGCGAGTCCCCCGACGGCAGGCTTGTCGAATCGGTGGAGCTGCCCGACAACGACTATTTCGTAGGCGTGCAGTACCACCCTGAATTCAAGAGCCGCCCCGACCGCGCCCACCCGCTGTTCCGCGAGCTCGTGAAATACGCCGCAAAGCGGAAATATCGTGAGGAATAGGCCTTTTTTGGACAATAATTTATGATGAATAATTTTGACTTGAAGAATCTATTAGACAACAATGCGTCGGGGCTGCATGAGGAATGCGGCGTGTTTGGCATCGCTTCCCCGCCTGGCGCCGACGTACCCGCAGCACTGAACACCTTCTACGCCCTGTTCGCCTTGCAGCACAGGGGGCAGGAGGCCTGCGGCATTGCGGTCAACGACAAGGGCGTCATCACCTGCCGCAAGGATCTGGGGCTGGTGCTGGACGTTTTCGACAGCGAGACCATCAGCGCCCTGCCGGGCAGCATGGCGGTCGGGCACGTGCGCTATTCCACCACGGGAGACAGCAACGTGGAGAACGCGCAGCCAGTGGCGGTCAGCCACATCAAGGGCAACCTGGCCGTCGCGCACAACGGCAACCTCGTGAACGCGGGCAGCCTGCGGCACGAGATAGAGATGGCAGGCGGCATATTCCGCGGCACCTCGGACAGCGAGATCATAGCGTACACGATAGTGCGCGAACGCCTCTCGTCGGACTCCATTGAGGAGGCCGTCCGCAGGGCCATGCACCATATCAAGGGCGCGTACTGCATCCTCGCGATGAGCCCGCGCAAGCTCATTGCGGCGAGGGATCCAAACGGGTTCAGGCCCCTTGTCCTCGGCAAGCTCGGCGAGAGCTATATCTTCGCTTCCGAAACCTGCGCGATAGACGCGGTAGGCGGCGAGTTCATACGCGACGTGGAGCCAGGCGAGATCATCATGGTCGAGGACGGCAGGCTGACGTCGATAGACTCAGGGCTAAAGGCCGAGCAGTCGTTTTGCAGCTTCGAGTTCATATATTTCTCGCGCCCGGACAGCGTGCACCACGGCGCCAGCGTGGAGCTGGCAAGGCGCAGGATGGGGCGTGCACTCGCGACGGAGAGCGGCGTTGACGCAGATATCGTAGTAGCGGTGCCCGACAGCGGAGTGCCTGCGGCGGCGGGCTACGCCGAGGAATCAGGGCTTCAAAATATTGTTGGACTTATCAAAAACAGGTATATTGCCAGAACCTTTATACAGCCGCACCAGAACCAGAGGGAGCAGGCCGTCAGGCTAAAACTGAACCCGCTGGCGGCTAACGTAGCCGGCAAGCGCGTCGTGCTGATAGACGACAGCATAGTGCGCGGCACAACGAGCGCGCGCATAGTGACCGCGCTTCGCGAGGCCGGCGCCACGGAGGTACATATGCGGGTCAGCGCACCGCCGTTCAGATACCCCTGCTATTTCGGAACGGACGTGCCCGACAAGGACAGACTCATAGCCGTAGGCAGGACGGAACAGGACATTGCCGAAATGCTTGGCGCGGACACCTTGGCGTATTTAAAGGTAGACACATTGCGAAAAATCCTGGCGGACGAGGGCATATCGTCATGCACGGCATGCTTCTCAGGCGAATACCCGATAGAGCTGCCCGAAGCGCCGCAGACGGACGTGTTCTCCCACCCGATCATCACGCTGGCGGGGAAGT
>JAIRPC010000049.1 GCA_031257215.1 Eubacteriales Family XIII. Incertae Sedis bacterium | reverse complement strand
TTGGCAACAATAGTGTTCATAATCGGTTCGGGTGCGCTGTTGAGCCACCCGCCGTCTATTGTGGACGCTATCACGGGCGCAACGCCGAAAGCAAAGGCGAAAGCCGCCGCGGCAGAGGCCCAGCGGCCTTTGGCTGGGCGGTATATCCTCTTCTTGGGCGCCGAAATTTCACGGGATGGTTTAATTGATGTGGTCGGTGCGGCGGCTGTTGGCGAGCAGTCCGGCGGGAAGCTTCAAGCGCCTGAAAACGAGCTGCGCCTTGCTGTGCCGGACGGCGAATCGGCACTGGGGCGCTACGCCGAAAAGCTGTGCGCACGACTGGATGCGGCGGGGCTTGATGTGGAGGTTGCCACTTACAGCGATACGATGTTCGTTTCCCGCGCGGTGAGCGGGAGGTTCGACCTGCTTCTTACACCCGATGGATTATTCGATACCGATTTGATGAAAAACGCGGACGCGGCGATTTTGCTCGACGGCGCGGAGATGGAGCGGGCAAATTGAGGAAGCTGAACAGCATCATTTCCGTGTTGATCGTGGTTATATTCATTCTGCACGGCCTTATGGGGAGCTTCATGCTTGTCGGCGTGGGCAGCGGCGCGGGCAAGGTTATGGCGTGGTTCGGCATGGCATTGGTTTGTGTCCATACCGTTATCGGCGCCATTTTCACGGTTCGGACAATACGCGCCGGCGGCAAAGGCGGCAAGGCGTATATGCGCCAGAACAGGCTGTTCTGGGCGCGCCGCGCAAGCGGGCTGGCTATCCTGTTGCTCGCGTTTTGTCATATAGGGCTGTTCGGGAGCGTGGTTGATGGCCAGTATATACTTTTTGAATTCACGACAGTGCGGCTGATAACCCAGCTTCTGCTGATTGCCGCGCTGTTTGCGCATATATTCGTCAATATACGCCCGCTTCTCGTGTCGCTTGGCATTGTTGCGTTCAAGGAGCGGCGGGTTGACATTTTTCTGGTTTTGTCGGTGCTCCTGTTGTTTTTCGCCGGGGCGACCGTGTTTTATTATATTGGGTGGCAGTATCTATGAGCAGGCCGATTGTCATTGTCGGGGCGGGGCTTGCGGGATTGTCCGCTGCACTGGCCGCCGCGGAAAATGGGATAAAGGCAAAATTGGTGTCCGAATTGCCGTCGGAGCGGGCGCAGTCGGTTATGGCAGAGGGCGGGATCAACGCGGCGCTCAACACCAAGGGGGAGGGCGACAGCACTGAACAGCATTTCGCCGACACGATTGCCGCCGCCTGCGGGTTAGCCGCCCCTAACGCCGTCAGAGGCCTTGTGGAAGCCGCGCCTGATATCGTGCGCCGCCTGCTCTCACTGGGCGTTCAGTTCAATATGTCTGGCTTCGATGATATTGACCTACGGAATTTCGGCGGCCAGCGCAAGAAAAGAACCGCCTTCGCCCAAAGCGACACGGGCAAACAGATAATGGCCGCAATGATTGACGAGGTTCGCAAATACGAAGCGAAGGGGCTTGTGGAGCGTTACAGCCATCACGCGTTTATGACGCTGTTGCTCCGCGATTCGGTTTGTTGTGGGTGTGCAGTGCGAGACTGTTATACGGGCGAGCTTGTGCCGTTGGACGGCGGTGCGGTGATCGTCGCCACAGGCGGCATGCATGGCCTGTTCGGCAACACGACAGGCTCGCTCCTGAATACGGGGGCAGCGGCGGCGGAGTTATTCAGGCTCGGCGTTCCGATAGCAAACGCCGAATTCATACAATACCACCCGACAACAGCGGAGCATGGCGGCAAACGCTTTCTCATCAGCGAAGCGGCGCGTGGCGAGGGAGGGCGGCTGTTTGTTATGCGCGGTGGCAAGCCGTGGTATTTCATGGAAGAAAAATATCCCGAATTTGGGAATCTTATGCCGCGCGATATAGTTTCCCGCGAGGTGTGGGAGCATGGCAAAAGCGCCCAGGTGTTTTTGGACATGCGGGAAATCCCATCCGAGGTTATGAAGAAAAAGCTTTCTGGCATTATTGACGACTGCATTGCATACCTGCGCATCGACCCGCAAAAAGAGCCTTTGCCTATTTCGCCCGGGATACATTATTTCATGGGGGGCATACAGGTGGATGGGCGGCACAGAACCGTTTTTCCAGGACTCTATGCGGCGGGGGAATGCTGTTGCCAGTACCATGGCGCGAACAGGCTTGGCGGCAACTCGCTTCTCGGCGCGATATACGGCGGCGCGATAGCGGCAAATTCCGCTATGGATGAACTCTCGGACAGCGCGAAAACAACGATGCCCGCATTGCCGGGAGCGGCTGCGCCACAGGAAGCTCTAAACAAGCTGAACAGCGTTATGCAAAGCTCCCTCGGCATTGTTCGCGACAGGGAAACGCTCGTTGCGGGGCTTGCCGAGCTGGAAGGCATGCCGGGAAATCTGCCTTTGCTCGGCAGGGCAGTGCTTATGAGCGCGGTGCGGCGAGAGGAAAGCCGCGGAGGGCATTTTCGCTCTGATTTCCCGGAGCGCGACGACGATCGGTTTTTGCGGGCCACTGTGGCGAGGTTCGATGGTTCGCGGATAACGGTCAGCTTTGAAAAAATTCAGGAAGGGCGGTGACGGATGGCGTTCACGGTGAAGATAAAGCGTCAGGAAAATGCCGAGAGCGAAAGTTATTGGCAAAGCTTTTTGTGTGACGGCAATGCCGATATGTCTGTCGCCGCCGTTTTGAATGAGATGAACAGGCGTGTGCCCCTCATTGATGCCGACGGGAGCGGCGCGGATCCGGTCGCGTGGGAGTGCGGCTGCCTTGTGCGGAAATGCGGGGCCTGCGCAATGCGGATAAACGGGCTTCCCCGGCTTGCCTGCAACACGTTCCTGAGGGATTTGAAAGACGGCGCGGCCACGATCGAGCCTCTCTCCAAATTCCCTCTCGTGCGCGACCTTGTTGTTGACAGGGGCATTGTGTTCAATAACCTTAAAACGCTTAACCTCTGGCTAGACGGCGAAGCGCATATGAGCGATTGGACGCACGAACTGCGCTATCAGTCCGCGAAATGCCTG
The DNA here is from genome assembly GCA_031257215.1 of Eubacteriales Family XIII. Incertae Sedis bacterium. GTDB lineage: Bacteria > Bacillota > Clostridia > Peptostreptococcales > Anaerovoracaceae > JAIRPC01. The sequence continues at coordinate 3,486 of JAIRPC010000049.1, read as the reverse complement.
ATGTGCGGCTGTTGCCTTGAAGTCTGCCCGAACTTCTCTCCTGGCGGGGATTTTGCGGGAGCGGTCGCGGCGATAAGCGGGTTTCGCGTCTTTGACCAAAGCCATCAAAGCAAGCATCTGGGCGAGGTTGCCGCCGCTTACCGAAAACGCTATTTCGAGGGTTGCGGACGGTCGCTGTCATGCCATGATATATGCCCCATAGGCTTGCCCGTGGAGGAATTGATGGTTCGCTCCAATGCCGCGGCGGTTTGGGGGAGATAGGGCAGGGCGGCGGCCAGTAATGGATTTGGCTTTGTGCGGCAATGGGCGCGGTGGCACAACGCGGTGCCGCGCAAGGCCCATCTCGTGCAAGAAACGCACAGTTGATATATAATAATAATCACCATGATTGATTCACAGACACAGCTTACAAAATTCAGGCGCGACCTGCACCGCATACCGGAGCTTGACCGCTGCCTGCCCAAAACCGTCGGGTATCTGACCGAATGCCTGAGCGCCTTGCCCTGCGAGATCATCCCCGCTGGCGAGGTCGGCTTTTTCGCGTTTTTCAGGGGCGGCAGGGCGGCCGCCGACGCGCCGTCTATCGCGTTCCGCACGGACATGGACGCGCTCCCTATCCTTGAAGAGAACGACGTGGAATACCGTTCGGGGCATGAGGGCGCGATGCACGCCTGCGGGCATGACGGGCATATGAGCATTATGCTTGGGTTCGCGTCCGAGGTGGCCGCGCACCTTGGCGAGCTTGACAGGAATGTCCTGCTCGTGTTCCAGGGCGCGGAGGAAACCACGGGCGGCGCGAAGGAGCTTGCGGAGTCGGGCATCTTCGAGCGTTGTCGCGCGGAGAGGATATACGGGCTGCACCTCTGGCCAGGCTACCCCTTGGGCAGCGTCATCTGCCGCGACGGGGATTTCATGGCGTCCACTATGGTGCTGTATATCGACGTCCACGGGAAATCGTCGCATATCGCCCAGTACAAGAAGGGCATCGACGCGCTCGAAACGGCATGCCAGTTCATCGGCGCGGTCTACAAGATGGAAAAAAACGAGGTATCGCCCGAAACGCGCAGGCTCCTGCGCTTCGGCATGATGAACTGCGGCGAAGCGAACAACGTGGTCGCGGACCGGGCGCATATCGAGGGCACGCTTAGGGTTTACAGCGAGGACGTTCGCCGATTCCTCCGCAGGCGCATGGAGGAGATAGCCGACGACATCTGCGCGAAGAACGGGGCGCGGTTCGATTTCAGCAACTCCGACCCGTACCCGGCGGTCATCAACCCGCACCCGCTGTTTGCGGACGCGAAGCGCATCCTGTCCAAGGCTGGCTTCGATTTCATAGACACGGACGAGCCGCTCATGCCCGCCGAGGATTTCGCATGGTATCAGCGCAGGCTGCCCGGGCTGTTCTTCCACCTAGGAACGGGGACACAGGCACAGCTGCACAGCCCGCGCTACGACTTCGACGAGGGCGTGCTGCCGTTCGGGGTGCGCGCGTACAAGTCGTTGCTCGGCATATAGATCTGCATATTAATTGAAAGGAATAATATAACCACAGTGGAGAGCGTCAGAGAGAATAAGAATGAGTTGATGGCTGAGTTGTTGTTTTCGGGGTCTTGGGCTTCGGGGGGGCAGGGCGATCCTTCCTATTTTGAGAAGAAATACCCACCCAGGGCTTTGCCCGAGGGGGCCGCGGTTACAAGGCTTGGCCCCAGCCCGACTGGGTTCATCCATCTGGGCAACCTCTACACGGCGTTCATGAACGAAAAGCTTTCGAATGAAACTGGCGGCGTTTTCTTCCTGCGCATAGAGGACACGGACAGCAAGCGCGAGGTGGAGGGGGCTGTCGAATCGCTGATAGCCTCGCTGGCGCATTTCGGCGTGAGCTTTGACGAGGGCGTGGCGCTCGCGGACGCGGGAGGAAAAGGCTCTGGCACGGCTCTTGCGAACGCGACCACCCCAGACGCGACCACCCCAGGCGCGAACCCGCTGGACGCGGGAGGCATTATAACCGAAAACGGCGCTTACGGCCCCTATTACCAGTCCGCGCGCACGGAGATATACCATGCCTATGCGCGGCAGCTCGTCCTGAAAGGGCTGGCATACCCCTGCTTCCTGACCGAGGATGAGATAGCCCGCATGAGGGAGGGGCAGGAGGCGGCGAAGGAGATGCCAGGGGTGTACGGCGGCTACGCGCTGTACAGGGGCATTTCGCCGGAGGGCGCGCGGGAGCGCATCGAAAACGGCGAGCCGTATGTGCTGCGGCTGAACGCTGACGCGGCGAACGCGCTGGCGGCGGAGGCGGGGGATGCCGAGCCGTATATAAATGTAGACGACGGGATCAGGGGCAGGCTGTCCATGCCGCGCAACATGATGGACGTGGTGGTCCTGAAATCCGACGGCATACCGACCTACCATTTCGCGCACGTGGTTGACGACCACCTCATGCGCACGACGCACGTCATACGCGGCGAGGAATGGATGCCGTCGCTGCCGATACATATAGCGCTGTTCGGGGCGCTCGGTTTCGAGCCGCCCACCTACTGCCACTCGACCGTGCTGATGAAGCTGGACGGCGGCAAGAAGCGCAAGCTCTCCAAGCGCAAGGATCCAGAGCTGTCGCTCGAATATTACAGGGCTGAGGGCTACCATCCGAAAGCGATACTGGAATACCTGCTCACGGTGATCAACTCGAATTTCGAGGAATGGCGCGCGGAAAACCCTGACGCGCCGATAGCGGACTTCAACATGACCACGGAGAAGATGGGCGTGTCGGGCATACTGTTCGACCTGGACAAGCTGAGCGACGTCAGCAAGGATGTCCTCGTGCGGATTCCCGCCGCCGAGCTATCGGATTTCATGCTCGGCTGGGCGTCCGAATACAACAGCGCGGCACACGCGGCTATGTCTGCCGACCCGGCCATGCTCGCGCGGATACTGGACATAGGGCGCGGCGGCGCGAAGCCGCGCAAGGATCTGGCATACGCGAAGCAGATATGGGGCTTCATATCGTATTTCTACGACGATTTCTTCGAGGTGGCGGGGGACCTCCCCGAGCGCGTACCATCCAGCGATATAGCGCATATAATAGAAGGATATTTGCAGGGCTACGACCACGCGGACGACCGCGACCTCTGGTTTGGAAAAATAAGGGAGCTTGCGGAGGACCTTGGCTACGCCGCGAAGCCGAAGGACTACAAGAAGGAGCCTGACCGCTACAAGGGTCATGTCGGGGATGTCAGCGCGGTCTTGCGCATAGCCCTGACGGGCAGGGCGGAGTCGCCCGACCTCTACGAAATACAGCAGATACTTGGCGAAGTCAGGGTGCGGGAAAGGATGGCGAATTTGTCAAAAATTCCAGCGTGAAAAAAAAGGCCAATTTACCGGGTCAGTGCAACCCCCTGGGCGTTGATTCTGAAAAAGTGGCGGGGATTGAGAAATCAATGCGCATCGGGGCTGCATATTCTGATATAATTGGGTCATAACCAAGGC
>JAIRPC010000101.1 GCA_031257215.1 Eubacteriales Family XIII. Incertae Sedis bacterium | reverse complement strand
GTTGCGGACGTAACCCGACAGCTTGCTGTCGCTGGTACGTCCCAGGCGAGAAGTGCAGCGGCTTTGCCGCGTGGCACTTTACCGCCATTGCCGTTCGCGCCTAGCCAGACGAAAAAAATTCTGCGCTCTATAACACGGTATAACAAATTTGGGTATACTATAAAGGAAAAGCGAGTCGGTGACAAGCACATCGGCGTATAGCAAAGGAGTTGAGTTAATATGAGACTACACGAACTAAAAGCCCCTCCGGGCTGCAAGAAAGCCCCCAAGCGCAAGGGCAGGGGCACCGCGACTGGGCAGGGCAAGACTGCCGGCCGCGGCATGAACGGGCAGAACTCGCGCAGCGGCGGCGGCGTGCGCATTGGCTTCGAAGGCGGTCAGATGCCGCTGTACAGGCGTATCCCGAAGCGCGGCTTCACGAATATCTGGCGCACGGAGTACGAAACGGTCAACGTGTCAGCGTTGGATGTGTTCGACAACGGCACAGAGGTAACAAAGGAACTGCTTGCGGAAAAAAGGCTGGTGAGGAAGCCGAGGCTTCCGCTGAAAATCCTCGGGGACGGGGATCTCACGAAGAATCTCACCGTAAAGGCCGACAAATTCACGAAGTCGGCCGCCGAGAAGATCGAAGCCGCGGGCGGAAAAGCCGAACTAGTCAACCAAAAAGAAGGGAAATAAATTAAATGGGTGCTCTCGATACCATCATAAAAGCGGTAAAAGTACCTGACATAAGGAAGAAGATCATATTCACTCTCCTTATGATAGTGGTATTCCGCTTGGGTGCGAACGTGCCGGTGCCAGGCATCGACAGGGTGGCATTACAGGATATGTTTTCAAGCGGGCAGGGGCTGTTTGAGATATTCGACCTATTCTCAGGCGGCAATTTCTCGAACTTCACAATATTCGCGCTCAGTATCACGCCGTATATAACGGCGTCTATTATATTGAATCTGCTGACCATAGCGATCCCCGCGCTCGAAGCGCTCTCCAAGGAGGGCATGGAGGGCAGGAAGAAGATAGCGCAGTACACGAGATACCTTACTGTGGCGCTGGCGTTCTTGCAGGCGATAGGGCTGGCGCTGGGGCTCGTCCGGGAATATATCACCAAGAATGCCGACGGCTCCATGAACTATTTCACGGTAGTGGTCATCATCATGTCGCTGACGGGCGGCACAGCGTTCCTCATGTGGCTCGGTGAGCAAATCAACGAGTACGGCGTGGGCAACGGCATCTCGCTCATCATCTTCGCGGGCATCATCTGCCGCGCGCCTGCCGTTATCGGCAATACGTTCAGGAATATGGGCTCGGGCGGGCCGAACGATGTCAGCTTCATTTCGCTGGTGCTGTTCGCGCTGTTCGCGCTGTTCGTGGTCATGGGCACCATTATGGTGCAACAGGGCCAGAGGCGCATACCCGTGCAGTACGCCAAGCGCGTAGTGGGGCGCAAGATGTACGGCGGTCAGAACACGCATATCCCCATCAAGGTCAACCAGGCGGGCGTCATACCCGTCATCTTCGCGATGTCGCTGTTGCAGTTCCCGATGACCATCACATACTTCATGGGGGGCCAGAGCGACTTCACTAAGTTTGTAAACAAATGGCTATCAATGGAGAATCCGCCAGGTGTCTGGGTGTACGTCGTCATCTATGTGGTGCTGACGATATTCTTCACGTATTTCTACACGGCGGTCACATTCAACGTAGTTGACGTGTCCGACAACATGAGGTCGAACGGCGGGTTCATACCCGGCATCAGGCCAGGGCGCACCACGGTTGAATACCTGAACCGCGTAATGACTCGCGTCACCTTCGTGGGCGCGGTGTTCCTCGCGGCGATCGCGGCGTTGCCGTTCCTCATCCAGCAGTGGACGAACCTGAACATGAAATTCGGCGGCACCGCCCTGCTCATTGTGGTAGGCGTTGGGCTGGACACCATGAAGCAGCTGGAAAACCAGATGGTTATGCGCAATTACAAGGGGTTCCTCTGATGAAGAAGAAGTTTATCCTCCTTGGCGCGCCCGGCTCGGGCAAGGGCACCCTCGCGGAGAGGGCCACCGCCAAATACGGCATATTGCAGATATCCACAGGCGATATATTCCGCCATAATGTGGCTGACGGCACAGAGCTTGGCAAGAAGGCCAAGGAGTATATGCAGCGTGGAGACCTGGTGCCGGACGGGCTGGTGCTAGACCTGGTGACTGACAGGCTGTCGCAGGACGATGCCCAAAAGGGGTATATGCTTGACGGCTTCCCGAGAACCATCGTCCAGGCGGAAGCCCTGAACAAGACGCTCGAAAAGAGCGGTACGAAGATAGACGCGGTGGTGTACCTGAACGTGCCGAGGGACGAGCTGGTCAAGCGCCTTTCAGGGCGCAGGACATGCTCCGTCTGCGGGAGATCATACAATGTAGGCAACCCCGAGTTCGCGCCCGCTGTGGACGGCGTGTGCGATGTGGACGGCGGCGAGCTGGTACAGCGGCACGACGACGACAAGAAAGTCGCGGAGGGCCGCATAGACGTTTACAACGAGCAGACGCACCCGCTTGTGAAATATTATCAGGCGGCGGGCATATTGACGGAGCTTAACGGCATGGATGGCGCGGTGCGCAATTTCGAGCTGTTCAGCAAGTTGATAGAAGCCTAGGCGAGAGGCAGGACAGCGAAAGCCCGAATGATATATCTGAAAACGAACGACGAGATAGAGATGATGAAGACGGCCGGCAAGGTCGTCGGAAGCATACTCTATGAATTGCGGGAGACGGTCAGGCCTGGCGTGTCAACGAAGGAGATCGGCGACTATATCGAGCGCAGGATACGCGGCGAGGGCATGGAGCCGACGTTCCTCGGATACTACGGGTTTCCCGCCAGCGCGTGCATTTCCGTCAACGAGGAGGTCGTACACGGCATACCGTCCGCGGAGCGCGTGCTGAAAGGCGGCGATATCGTAGGCGTAGACATAGGCGCCACATACGGCGGCTGGGTCGCGGACGCGGCGAGGACATACGCTGTCGGGGATGTTTCGCGGAAAGCCGCGGATATCATCAGCGCCTGCGAGGCGAGCTTTTTCGAGGGGCTGAAACATTGCCTGATAGGCGAGCGCCTCGGCGATGTCGGCCACGCCATCCAGGCATGTGCGGAGTCACGCGGCTACTCCGTGGTCAGGGACTACACCGGGCACGGGATAGGGCAGCAGATGCACGAGGATCCGCAGGTGAAGAATTACGGCGCGGCGGGAAAGGGCGTCAAGCTCATGAAGGGCATGGCGCTGGCGATAGAGCCTATGATAAACGAAGGGACTTACGAAACGGAGACGCTGCTGGACAACTGGACGGTGGTGACTGCGGACGGAAAGCTCTCCGCGCATTATGAGAATACGGTGGTTATCACGGATGGCGAGCCTGAGCTGATAACCTTGGACAGCAGAGAAGCGTAAAGGACTTTCGGGAGAGAGCATATGGCGAAAAAAGATGTCATAGAAGTGATGGGAAAGGTAATAGAGGCGCAGCCGAACGCGATGTTCATCGTGGAGCTGGAAAACGGGCACAAGATACTCGCCCATATTTCAGGCAAGATACGCATGAACTTCATCCGCATTCTGCCTGGCGACCGCGTAAGGGTGGAGCTTTCGCCCTACGACCTGACCCGCGGCAGGATAACCTGGCGCGACAAGTAGGCATAGGATGGTTTGGCGCATTTATGGGCCGAACACTTGAATGAGCGAATGATTTATGGTATTATAATAGTTCGCGGCTATTTGTAGAAATGAGGAAATAAATGAAAGTGAGAGCATCAGTAAAACCGATTTGCGAGAAGTGCAAAATCATCAAGCGCAAGGGTCGCGTGATGGTTATATGCGAGAATCCGAAACATAAACAAAGGCAGGGCTAACGCTTGCCCTTTTTCCGTATTGCGTCGTTGCCGCTCACGTTTCGGTGCAGCCGCGAGGCGAAGCCGAGTCACGCTCCAAGCGCACGTGCGTTAAGCACGCTCCGCTCCGAAACGCTCACGCGCCTAGCACTACGAAAAAAGTTCAAAGCGTTAGATGGCATGATAATATGTAGTTGGTAAATCACGGATTTTGCGGGCGCGGCGGGTTCCCATGTCGCGAGACACGGAATCGCCTGTGAAGCGTGTGTATATAGATTTAATAGCATTAAACAGGATACAGGAAAGAGGTATACTTAGATATGGCAAGAATCGCGGGCGTAGATTTGCCCAGGGACAAGCGAATTGAAATCGGTCTGACGTATATTTACGGCATCGGCCGGTCGACCTCAATGGAGATTCTCGAAAAGGCGGGCGTTGACCCGGATATCCGCGTGAAGGATCTTTCCGAGGATGACGCCGGCAAGATCAGGAAGATCATAGACTCCGATTACAGCGTCGAGGGCGACCTTCGGCGTGACGTCAGCCTGAACATCAAGCGCCTGATGGAGATCGGGTGCTATCGCGGCATACGCCACAGGCGTGGGCTGCCGGTCAGGGGCCAGAACACGAAGACCAACGCGCGCACGCGCAAGGGCCCGAAGAAGACCGTAGGGCGCAAGAAAAAGAGCGATTGATTCACGGAGGTAATTGAGCTATGGCAACAGCCAAGAAAACAGTTCGCAAAAAAAGGCGGGAAAGAAAACATATCGAGAGGGGACAGGCGCATATCCAGTCCACTTTCAACAACACCCTCGTTACCCTTACCGACATGAGCGGCAACGCGCTGGCATGGTCGAGCGCGGGCTCTCTGGGGTTCAAGGGTTCAAGGAAGTCCACACCGTTCGCCGCGCAGATGGCCGCTGAGGCCGCCGCGAAGGGCGCGATGGAGCATGGCCTGAAAAACATTGAGGTCTATGTGAAGGGCCCGGGGTCGGGGCGCGAAGCCGCGATCAGGGCGTTGCAGTCGGCAGGTCTGGCCATCACGATGATCAAGGACATCACGCCGATACCGCACAACGGATGCAGGCCCCCCAAGAGGCGCAGGGTGTAACTAGGAGGAAATTATGGCAAGATATACAGATGCCGCTTGCAGGCTGTGCAGGCGCGAAAGTCAGAAGCTGTTCCTCAAAGGCGAGAGGTGTTACAGCCCGAAATGCTCTCTCGAACGCAGGAACTACGCGCCGGGCCAGCACGGCCAGGCGAGAAAAAAGATATCGGATTACGGTGTGCAGCTGAGGGAAAAGCAAAAGGCAAAGAGGTTCTACGGCCTGCTCGAAAAGCAGTTCCACAACACCTTCCTGAAAGCTGCGCGCAAGAGGGGCATTACAGGCGAAAATCTCCTTGTCATGCTCGAAACGCGGCTCGACAACGTCGTCTTCCGCATGGGGTTCGCCTCGTCGCGCAGAGAAGCGCGCCAGCTCGTCAACCACGGCCATTTCACGGTGGACGGCAAGAAGGTCGATATCCCGTCCTACGGCGTGAAGCCAGGGCAGAAGATCGCAGTCAAGAAGCGCAGCCTCAGCTCGCCTAAGTTTAAGGAGATAAGGGACTTCCAGATCACGGCGCCCGAATGGCTCAGTGTTGATGTGGAGAAGTTGGAGGGCATGGTGCTGAACTACCCCTCACGCGACATCATAGACACGCCGATAGCGGAACACCTTATCGTCGAGCTGTATTCAAAATAATGCGAGTCTTGGAAGCGTTTAATGGTATAGCAACAGTGATCTTGAAGGAGGACCTGCTGTGTTAGAAATCGAAAGACCCACCATCGAGTGTATAGACACGGGCGATGACAATTATGGACAGTTCGTCGTCGAACCCCTTGAAAGGGGATACGGTACTACGCTCGGCAACAGCTTGCGCCGCATTCTGCTGAGCAGTTTGCCCGGTTGCGCGGTCACGTCCATCAATATCGAGGGCGTGTTGCACGAGTACAGCACCATCAAGGGGATCAAGGAAGATGTCACCGAGATCATCCTGAACCTAAAAAAACTGGCGGTTCGCATCGACGGCGACACCGAAAAGACCGCGACAATAGACGTTAAAGGGCCAATGGAGCTGACGGCGGGCGACATCCAGGCGGACGCGGATGTGCAGATAGCCAATCCGGATCTCCACATAGCTACGCTCGACAGCGGCGCCAGTCTCTATATGGAGATATACCTGGCGAAGGGGCGCGGCTACGTCACGGCGGAGAACAACAAGACCGAAACGACGCCCATAGGGGTCATTCCCGTGGACTCGATCTATACGCCCGTGCGCAAGGCGAATTTCTCTGTTGAGAACACGCGCGTCGGCCAGGTCACGGACTACGACAAGCTGACGCTTGAAGTCTGGACGGACGGCAGCGTGTCGCCGCGCGAGAGCGTTGCGATAGGCGCGAAGATAATGCAGGAGCACCTCAGGCTGTTCATGGATCTCGACGACACCGCGAGCGAGGCGGACATCATGACTGAGAGGGGCGACGCAGGCAAGGATCGCGCACTCGAAATGACCATAGAGGAGTTGGAGCTGTCGGTTCGCTCGTTCAACTGCCTGAAACGCGCCAACATCAACACGGTCGAGGAGCTGACGGTGAAAACCGAGGACGATATGATGAAGGTGCGCAACCTCGGCAGGAAAAGCCTTGACGAGGTGAGAGAGAAGCTTGAAGATCTAGGGCTAGGGCTGAAACCCGATGCAGAATAGGCGATAGGAGTATTATTATGTCGAAAGGATACAGAAAACTAGGGCGCCCGACGGCGCACCGCAAGGCGATGCTCAGAAACTTGGTCACCGACCTCCTGCGTGAGGGGCGCATAACGACCACTCTGATGAGGGCAAAGGAAGCCCGTCGCATAGCGGAGAAGATGATTACGCTGGGCAAGCGCGGGGATCTCCACGCGCGCCGGCAGGCGCTGGCCTATATTTACAGCGAGGACGTAGTGACGAAGCTGTTCACGGATATAGCGCCGAAATATGAGGACAGGCACGGCGGCTACACGCGGATATTGAAGCTGGGCCCAAGGCGCGGCGACGCGGCCGAGGAAGTGTTCCTCGAACTGGTGTAGCAAGG
>JAIRPC010000085.1 GCA_031257215.1 Eubacteriales Family XIII. Incertae Sedis bacterium | reverse complement strand
AATTATTTTTTTTATTTATTCTTATTAATTTGAAAATTCAGTTTCTGAGGCTATTTTTTCGTATGCCTCACGCAGCAGCCTGCGCGGGCTGGCTATGTTCACGCGCTGAAAGCCCTCGCCCTCCGCGCCGAACATCGTGCCCGAATCGAGCCACACGCCCGCCCTGTTTATCAGCAGCGAATCGGCGTCGCTATGGGAAAGCCCCGTGCCGCGAAAGTCCAGCCATTGCAGGTAGGTGCCCTCGAGCGGAATGGAGCGGACCCCATGCGCCCCCCGCCCGGGATCGCCTTGCGCTGTTACTGAGGGGAAATATTTTTCAGTCAGCCTGATATTGCCCTGTATGTACTCTGTCAGCTCTTCCAGCCACGGGCCGCCGTCCTCGTATGCCGCTTGGCAGGCGGCTACGCCCATGACGTTCGGCTGGCTGTAGCCCGATACCTCGATTTCTTTCCTGTACCTCCGCCTGAGCGCACTGTTCTCCACCACTATGTTCGACACCTGAAGCCCCGCGAGGTTGAACGTCTTGCTCGGCGCTGTGCATACGACGCTGTTGTCGCGGAACTCGCCCTTGATGGTCGAGAACACGGTATGCCTATTCCCGCCGTAGGTGAAGTCCGCGTGTATCTCGTCCGACACCACCATGCACCCATGCGCCAGGCAGAGGTCGCCCATGCGTTCCAGCTCCACGCGCGACCAGACGCGGCCGACAGGGTTGTGGGGGCTGCACAGGATGAACAGCTTCGGGCGCTCCTGCGCGAGCTGTTTCTCGAAGTCGGCGAAATCGACATGATAGCGCCCATCATCACCGAGAACCAGCGGGCTGTTCACGACGCGGCGGCGGTTGCATTCTATCACCTCCGTGAACGGGTAGTACACGGGGCGCTGTATCAGCACCGCGTCGCCTGGCTCGGTGAAAGCCCTGACCGCCTGCGCTAGGGAGAACACAACGCCTGGCGTCACGACCACCGAACGCGCGTCGAAATCGTAGCCGAAGCGCCCGCCCCACCACGACCGAACCGCGCCGTAATACGCCGCGCCAGGCACCGTGTAGCCGAATATGCCGTGCTCCGCGGTTTTTTTCAGCGCGGCAATGACAGGGTCCGCCGTCCTGAAATCCATGTCCGCGACCCACAGCGGCAAAAGCCCCTCCGGTACGCCGCGCAGCTCCGCGCAGTCATGCTTCAAGGAATTTGTTCCTCTTCTATCTATTATGCTGTCGAAATCGCAATTGCCCAAACCGATATCCCTTTCTGTTCTCTACTGCCCGCAAAGCAAGGCGGGACGAATGGTTACATTAATATATATGCCGGCACCTGTAATGTCTGCGCCTGTCTATGCCAAGGCCTGCGCGAGATCCGCTATCAGGTCGTCCGCGTCCTCGATTCCGACGGACAGGCGAACCGTGTCCTCCGCCACACCGGCCGCTTCGAGCGCGTAGTCCGGCTGGCCGAAATGGGTAGAGGTCGCGGCGTGGACGATAAGCGATTTGGCGTCGCCTACGTTCACCATGAAGTCGAACAGCTCACAGCGGCCGATGATACGCTTCGCCGCCTCTATGCCGCCCACTGGCCTGAACGAAACTATCGCGCCCGCGCCTTTCGGAAAATATTTGTTGGCGAGGCCGCGGAACGGGCTGGACGCAAGCTCAGGGTAGGACACGGCCGCTACATTCGGGTGCGCGTCCAAAAACTCCGCGACGCGCCGCGCGTTTTCGACATGCCTTTCCATGCGCAAGGAGAGGGTTTCCATCCCTTGAAGTATATAGAACGCGGTCTGCGGGCTCATATACGAGCCGAGGTCGCAGAGGTAGGTCATGCGCAGGCGGAGCGCGAACAGGAATCGGCGCAGCTTCTCATGGTCGATCACGTCCCTGTTATCGTCGTAGAATTGCTCGAAATGCGGGTATTTGCCGCCGAGCCAGTCGAAGCCGCCCCGGTCCACCGCTATGCCGCCTATGAGGATGCCGTGCCCGGACAGGTATTTTGTGGCGGAATATGTGACGATGTCCGCGCCGTGCTCGAATGGGCGAAAGAGATATGGAGTCGCGAATGTGTTGTCCACTACGAGCGGGATGCCCGCTGCGTGGGCTATGTCCGCAATGGCTTCAAAGTCCACAATGTTGGAGTTCGGGTTGCCGAGGCATTCGACGAACACCGCTTTTGTCCTGTCAGTAATGGCGTCCGCGTAGGCGCCAGGGTCATTCTCGCCCTGCACGAAAATCCCGCGTATGCCGTATTGCGGCAGAATTTTTCGCAGCAGCGTGAGGTTCCCTCCGTAGAGGGTGGACGACGCGACTATCTCGTCGCCCGTCGCGGCGAGGTTCAGCATGATGTTCGCCGTGGACGCCATGCCCGACGCCATTGCCACCGCCATAGAGCCAGAGCCTTCGAGCGATTCGATGCGGCGCTCCAATACCTCCGTCGTGGGGTTGGAGTACCTGCCGTAGGAATACCCATCCTCGGCGAACGAAAACAGCCTGCCGCTGCGGTCGAAATCCCCGAGCTGAAACGCCGCGTCCTGATAGATAGGGACGGCCTTAGCACTGTTGTGCCTGCCCGGGTCATAGCCTGCATGAAGCTGGCGAGTCGCAAATCCAAGACCCTCGTTGTTCCACGCTTTGTAAGTCATTCATCTCCTCCGCAAACGCGGGGAAGCCCGCCAAGTGGACTCGCCCGCGCCATTATTAATTCGATTGCATTTACCTTGCCAACATATCTTACATATATAATTGATATGTTTACTCTTATATATTACTATATTTTTTTTGTTCGCGCAATCGCGGCTTTATTTATTTTCGTTTTGGTTGGCGCACAAAAAATGGTGATATAATAATTCATAACAATACCATTGCCATGGCATACAAGCCTTGAACAAAGCGCGGGTCTGTGAGCTTTGGGCTTGTGCCGGGACAATCGCATGAAAGGGAGATCTGCTATGGATAGCAAAGCGTTGTACAAGATGTCGTATGGGCTGTATGTTACGGGAGTCACTACGCCGAACGGGATGGGCGGGTCGGTTGTCGATTCGCTGTCGCAGGTATCGCACGGCGAGCCTCTGCGCGTGGCGCTCGGCAGCATGAACAAGAACTACACGACCGAGGCGATACGCCAGACAGGCGAGTTCACCGTTTCCGTTCTCGGCCAGGATATCGATCCGTTCGCCATCGCCAATTTCGGTTTCAGAAGCGCGCGCGGCGCTGACGTCAAGAAATGGGACTGCGTGAAGCACTCCGTCAAGGACGGGCTGCCTGTGCTGGACGGCGCACTCTCGTACATGCGGCTCGTTGTGGAGGAGGTCAGCGTATACGATACGCACACGCTGTTCATCGCTGCGGTGAAGGACGCGTGGCTCGGCGAAAGCGAGGCATCCCCTCTGCTCTATGCGGAATACCTCACATCATTCAAGGACAAGGTGTTCGCCGCGTTTGCGGATTGGAAGAAGCGCGAGGGCGCAGGCTAGGCTTTAACGGCCGCATACCGCGACCGCTTAGTTATATTATAGAGACCGCTGTCTAAAGCGGGTGAAGAACCAAGGAGGAGAGTATAATGGCAGAAATTTTCAAGGACATCCCAAAGATCAAATACGAGGGCGTCAAGAGCAAGAACCCGCTGGCGTTCAAATACTACGACGCCAACAAGGTCGTAGCGGGAAAAAAGATGAAAGACCATCTCCGCTTCGCGATGGCTTGGTGGCACAACCTCTCGGCGACAGGCGCGGATATGTTTGGGTCAGGCACAGCCTGCAAGGGGTTCGGCTCCGAGCCTGGAACGATGGAGCACGCGCTTGCCAAGGTGGATGCGGGATTCGAGTTCATGGACAAGCTGGGCATAGAGTTTTTCTGCTTCCACGATGTTGACCTGGTTCCTGAGGCCGAGGACATCAACGAAACGAACGAGCGCATAGACCAGGTAGTGGACTATATCGCGAAGAAGAAAAAGAGTTCAGGCAAGAAGCTGCTCTGGGGCACGGCGAACATGTTCTCCAACCCGCGATATATGAACGGCGCGGGCTCGTCGAACAGCCCCGACGTCTACTGCTTCGCCGCAGCGCAGACAAAGAAAGCGCTGGACGCGACGATAAAGCTCGGCGGCGCAGGCTACACGTTCTGGGGCGGCAGGGAGGGCTACGAAACCCTGCTGAACACCGACGTGAAATTCGAGCTTGACAACATAGCGGGCCTCATGCGCGCGGCGGTAGACTATGCGCGCGGCAAGGGCTGGAAAGGCACGTTCTATATAGAGCCGAAGCCCAAGGAGCCCATGAAGCACCAGTACGACTATGACGCAGCCACCGCGATCGGCTTCCTGCGCCATTACGGTCTGGACAAGGATTTCAAGCTGAACATTGAGGCGAATCACGCAACGCTGGCGGGGCACTCGTTCCAGCACGATTTGAGGATATCGGCCATCAACGGGATGCT
>JAIRPC010000158.1 GCA_031257215.1 Eubacteriales Family XIII. Incertae Sedis bacterium | reverse complement strand
CTGCAACAGGCGCGCGGCCCTGTCCATTGAAAGCCCCGTTGCCTGGCATACCCCGTCAAGGATTTCGCCCTTGGCCTTCTTCGTAGACTTGCGGTGCATCTTTTTCTGTTTCCCGATTATTTCGTTTCGCGCTTTCATTACCTATTTTCGCCATACCCGCACCTCCGCTAAAATGGTACAGGATTTCGACGTTGTTTTTTATGAGGCAATGCGGGGGCTTGAACTCCGTAAGCCAAAGAGCTGGCTCAAGACTGTCAGTGCATTTGCGAACGGAATCGGAGGTAGCATCTATGTTGGTGTATCGGACGATGGCGTTGCCGTCGGTCTCGACGACATCAAATTGGCCACAGATAAGATTAGCGAGCAAATAAAGGTGCGCATATTCCCGCCACCGGAATTCACGCTAACTCCGTATGGCGTTGACGGGGGAAATACTATTCTCGTTCTGCGCGTCCCACAAGGTGAGACGCCGCCGTACTACTTTGTTGACAGAGGCCAGTCGATCGCATTCGTTCGTATGGGCAACCAAAGCTGCCCAGCTTCTCCGCAGAGGCTGACCGAGCTTTCGATGCGTGGCAAAAACCTAACTTTTGACTCACTGCCTACGGACTACACGAAAAGCGACCTCACATTTGCCATCTTCGAAGCGGCTTACAAAAAGGTAGCCAGGAAGGCTCTTACGCTTAAGGAGTATGTATCGTTTGGCCTATGCCGACCAGATGGAACGCTGACCTACGCTGGGTTACTGTTTGCAGATGACTGCCCTCTCTTGCAGGCTCGGGTGTTCTGCACGCACTGGGACGGGCTAAACAAAGGCTCGCTTGGCGACGCCATTGATTCTGACGAGTTTGAGGGCGATGTCATATCGCTTTTGCGAAACAGCCACAACTTCGTGCGGCTGAACTCCAGAAAGCCTTGGAGAAAGATGGCTGACCATCGTGTTGGCAAGCCAGACTATGCCGACAGAGCTGTGTTCGAAATCCTCGCAAATGCCCTGATGCATCGCGATTGGTCTATCGTAGGTAGCGAGATCCACGTAGATATGTATGACGACCGTCTCGACGTCTATTCTCCAGGCGGCATGGCAAGCGGCAAGCTGATTCAAAGCCTGGACATTGACGAGGTGCCATCCATCAGACGAAACCCCATCTTGGCCGACGTGTTCCACAGACTAAGCTTCGCCGAGCGACAGGGAAGCGGACTGCGCAGGATACGCGAGGAAACATCGCGTCTGCACGGATACACAGAGGCGTTCGCACCGAGATTCGTCTCTACCTCTACCGACTTCCACGTTGTGCTGGTGAATATGAATCGCGACTTGCGTGGTGACTTGCGTGGTACCACGCAAGTCACCACGCATGATACCATGCAAGATGAGCGCATCGAGTCGCTACTGGAGTTTTGTTACATGCCAAGAACGAGAAACGAGATGCAGCGGCACATAAGAATCGCGAACAGAGAGCACTTCCGCAAAAATATCCTCAAGCCTTTGATTGAGTCAGGCCAGTTGGCTATGACCATACCAGACAAACCCCAAAGCCGCAATCAGAAATACGTCTCTGTTATTGATGCTGATACGCAGCGTGTCTGAAAAGCAAGGACGACCCTGCGCTTTTCAGGACAGCTTTCTTCTTCAACCAAAGGAAGCTATAGAGATATGATTGTTTTATATACGTTCTTGCTCGCGTCCGTGCTGCATATTGCGCAGAGTGGCGTCCGCGAGCATCCCGTGTGTTTTCAAGCTTCCCAATCGGTAGGCGCGAACCCGCTCGTTGTTCGCTCTGCGCAGCAGCTGCGCTATGAAGCCTTTGCCGCCCCCGAGCCCGTGCGCGAGGGCGGCAAATTCAGGTGTGCATTCAAGTTACATTATTATCTGCCCTTGAACTCGGGTGTCCCTTTTTCGAGAAACGCTTTCATGCCTATGGCCTTGTCCTCCGACGCTGCCGTGCTGACGGCGGCCTCGGTTTCGATGACAAGCCCCGTTTTCAGGTCGGCGCCAAGCCCGCGCCCTATGGCCAGAAGCGACTGGCTCACGCCGATTGGCGACTTCGACATGATGAGACGCGCCAGCTTTTCCGCTTCGCCGAGCAGGTCGGCGGCGGGGTAGACCTTTTCAACCAGGCCTATGCGCAGGGCCTCGTCCGCGCCTATGATTTCGGCAGTCGTGATGAGATAGTTCGCCATGCCCTTGCCGACGAGCCTGGGCAGGCGCTGTGTGCCGCCGAATCCGGGCATGATGCCGAGGTTCACCTCTGGCTGCCCGAACTTCGCCTTGTCCGACGCCAGCCTGATGTCGCAGGCCATTGCCAGCTCGCAGCCGCCGCCGAGCGCAAACCCGTTCACCGCCGCGATAACGGGCTTAGGCAGATCGTCTATGAGGTTCATCACGGCGATCCCTTTCAGAAAATATTCGCGCAGCGCGATCGTATCGAGCTCCGCCATCTGCGCGATATCCGCGCCCGCCACGAAGGATCTTCCCTCGCCCGTCAGTATGACCGCTTTCACGCCGCCGTCCGCGCCCGCCGCAGAGAACGCGTCCGAAAGCTCGTCCAGCACGGTGCTGTTCAGCGCGTTCAGCGCCTCGGGCCGATTCACCGTTATGGTCAAAAGCCCGTCGTTCAGATCGTATTTTATAGTTTTGTATTCGCCCATCATTCTCGCTCCTTATAATCGCTATTGCCACACCAGCCGAATATCGGACAGCCCGCCGCCATCCGTGTAGCAATAAAATCAAAAAACCTATTGGCAATATTATATCACGTGTGGTAAAATAACATCTGCACGGCAATCGCGCCCGCGAGGCTGCGCAATGACAACAGAACATGCTAACGTGGCTCAATGGTAGAGCAGCGCATTCGTAATGCGCAGGTTGTGGGTTCGATTCCCACCGTTAGCTCCATAAAGAGAGAGGTACTGTGTATATCGTGCCTCTCTTATTTTATAAGAATCCATGCTGGGAATCGAACCCGCGAGGGCTGAAAGCTCCGGCGGAGCTTTCAGGGTCGAGCACCATCGCAGATGGGCGCAGACCGGCAGACGCGAAGCGGCTGCGCGATTCCCACCGTTAGCTCCAAAACAAGAGAGACACTGCGTATATCGTGTCTCTCTTGTTTTATAAGAATCCGCGCTGGGAATCGAACCCGCGAGGGCTGAAAGCTCCAGCGGAGCTTTCAGGGTCGAGCACCATCGCAGATGGGCGCAGACCGGCAGACGCGAAGCGGCTGCGCGATTCCCACCGTTAGCTCCAAACAAGAGAGGCACGCGCATACCGTGTCTCTCTTATTTAATAAATATCCATGAGGGGAATCGAACCCGCGAGGGCTGAAAGCTCCGGCGGAGCTTTCAGGGTCAAGTTGGCTACTCAACAAGCCTGCGGATCTCCGCTACAAAGTCAGCCCCGTAGCGTTCGCTTTTTGTCTTGCCCACACCGGAAACTTCGAGAAACTCTTCTAGGGTCGTCGGCTTGCGTCGGCACATATCGCGCAGGGTGGCGTCCGAGAACACCACGAAGGCGGGGATGCCCGCCTTGTCGGCCAGCCGTCGCCGAAGCGCGCGCAGCCCCTCGAACAGAGCGGACTCCCCCATTGTCGTGTCATAACCAACCGTCTGATCTGGGCTTTCCGCCTCCGAGCGCGCGCCTTGCTTGACGCTGCCGGCGCGGCTGCCCTTTTTGGCTGGTTTGGCCTGCTGTTCCTTTGGCAGCTTCATCACTATCCGCCCGCCGCCGTCCAGCGCGGCGCGAAATCTCTCCTGCGCTCCATCCGCCAGCCCCACCACGGGGTATTTGCCGCCTGTGACCGTGAGGTAGCCCTCCGCTGCCAGATGATCGATGATCTGGCCTATGCGGTGCGCGGGGACGCCCGCGAGCATCCCGTGTGTTTTCATGCTACCCAATCGGTAGTCGCGAACCCGCTCGTTGTCCGCTCCGCGCAGCAGCTGCGCTATGAAGCCCTTGCCGAAAGCCAGACCGCGCTCCGCGAGCAGGTAGACGCAGGAGAGCGCGGCGCGTGACTCCCTGGTGACATCAACCTCCTCGAACCGCGTATCGCAATTCGAGCAATGCCCGCAGAACGGCGCGCTCTGCTCGCCAAAATATTTCAGTATATAGGCGCGCAGGCATTCCGCCGTGGTCGCGTAGAAGGTCATGCGCCGCAGCCTCTCGTTGTCGCTCTCCAATATCGCCGCGCGCTGCTCCGCCAAAAGCTCCTCGTTTTCCTGGACGCTCTTTTCGATAAGGAACTGGTTCATGCGCACGTCCTGCCCGCTGTAATAGAGGATGCAGTCCGCAGGCTCTCCGTCGCGCCCCGCGCGCCCTGCCTCCTGGTAGTAGCTTTCAACGTCCTTTGGCATATTGTAATGTATAACGAACGAAACATTCGACTTGTCTATGCCCATGCCGAAAGCGTTCGTCGCGACCATTACCGTTTTTCTGTCGTATTGAAAATCCTCCTGGTTCCGCCTGCGCTCCGCGTCGCCCAGCCCCGCATGGTAGCGCGAAGCGGAGACACCCTCCGCGCAGAGCTTTTCGCAGACCTCCTCGACCGTCTTGCGCGTCGAGCAATAGACGATCCCCGGCCTGCCCCTGTTCGACGCGATATAGGAGGACAGCGCTTTCATCTTGCCCTTGGGCCTTGTGACGGAAAAATAGAGGTTGTCGCGGTTGAAGCCCGTGACGGTTTCAAAGGGCCCTCTGAGGGACAGCTTGCCCACGATGTCCTCGCGCACGCGCCCCGTCGCCGTCGCGGTGAACGCGGCAATAACAGGGCGGGGCGAGATGCCCTCGCAGAACGCGGAGATTTGCAGGTAACTCGGTCTGAAATTCTGCCCCCACTGCGATACGCAATGCGCTTCGTCCACCGCGACCATAGCGATGCGCAGGGCGCTTGCGGCGGCCTGAAAATCCTCGTTGGAAAGCCGCTCGGGGGCGACATAGACGATCTTGTAGTCTCCGTGCGACATGCCGCGCAGCACGTCCTCGCATTCGCCAGCGCCGAGCGAGCTGTTTATCATGGCGGCGCGGACGCCCGACTCGCGCAGCGCCGCCACCTGATCCTTCATGAGGGAAATGAGCGGCGAGATGACAAGCGTCACCCCGTCCATGATCAGCGCGGGGATCTGGTAACAGAGCGACTTGCCCGCGCCGGTAGGCATGACGGCAAGCGCATCGCG
>JAIRPC010000112.1 GCA_031257215.1 Eubacteriales Family XIII. Incertae Sedis bacterium | reverse complement strand
ATTTGCTACAGAACGTGCTGCCTGGTGCTTTAGGCACTTTCTGCAAAACGCTAAAGTGGATTCTCATTGTTCTGTTTGGGATACTTGTTGTGCTTATAGTGCTGGCCGTTTCGGGTATTATGGCTTTGTTCAAATAAAAATGCACAGCGGGAACGGCAGACTATGTGAAAACAGATTTAGAATTTGTCATTGCGGATGTCGGCCGCCGCAATCTACTGGTAGCTTCGCGTGTGGATTGCGGCTCGTTGGCCGCAATGACGATTTTTCAAACAGGCTGACGGTTCTAACTGTGTTCTTGCCGCAGGCGGGATTCACACGACCGCTTCACTCCCTGCGCTTCCCGTGATATAATATTATCATGGATAAGAATCGCGAAAAAATTGAAATTGATGGTCATATCGGCCGGGATCGGGTATCGAGAATCGTTGTTTCGGTGCTGGTGCTGACGGTTGTCTTTATTACGTTCTGGTTCATGATGGATCTCGTCCTTATGACGTTCATCCTGACGTTTGTTTTTTACCATTTCCAGAAAGTTTTGGACAATGCTTTTGAGAAAGGGCGCGAGCGGGGCATTGTTCGCACTCCTTGTGGCCGCCCTGTGTCGCGCGGCACTACGCTGGCGATCGCATACATCGCGGGGCTCGCCGTTATCGTGCTGTTCGTGTGGTGGTTCGCCACAGTTATCATCGGGCAGGTTCAGGAGATAGCGAGGACCTTCACGGACTTCGAGTTCGCCAAGGTGAAGCTGCAGCTGCAGATGGATCCGCAGGTGGAAAAGGTTCTCGGCACGTTCGATATCAGCAGCTACATCGACACTGCGATCAAGGAGATCGGCACGTCGATTCTCGGCACAGTCAACAGCGCGGGTCTAATGCTCCTGCATTTCGGCATGTCCATCGCCATCTCGTTCCTGTTCCTGCTTGAACGCGACAACATAGGGCGGTTCAGCTCTAAGGTGGCGGAGAGCCGCATAGGGTTCATTTACAAATATTTCATGAAGTTCGGCGGCAATTTTTGCCACACCTTTGGCAAGGTAATGAAGGTGCAGGTCACCATCGCTCTTGTCAACGGGGTGCTGTCCACCATCGCCCTGCATTTCATAGGCATGCCCGGCGTGCTCGGACTTGGCGTAATGATATTTGCGCTCGGGCTCATACCGGTGGCGGGCGTCATTATTTCCATCATCCCGCTGGCCATTATAGCGTTCAACACGGGCGGCATCACTATGGTTATCGCGATACTCGTCATGATAGTCGTGCTTCACGCGGTGGAGGCCTACGTACTGAACCCGAAGCTGATGGCGCACAGGACGGCGCTCCCGATCAGCTTTGTTTTCGTAATATTGCTCGTGGCGGAACAGTACCTGAAATTCTGGGGGCTGCTCATCGGCGTGCCGCTGTTCATTTTCCTCATGACCGTGTTCCAGGTGGACTACGAGGAGGTCTGCAAGCAGCCGCCATCGAAGCTCGCGGCGAAGCTCAGGGCCGTGCGGGACGGCAGGGCGGGACGCTCATAGCCAGACCGCACACAAAATCAAGAAGTCGTAATCATGGGAGGTAATTGGTTGTTTGGTAACAGTAAGTCGGGGGAAAAATATTTCGAGGGCTTCAAGGAGATGTGCGGTTACAGCTCCGACGCCGCGAATTTTCTCAAAGAGATCATAACGGGCTACGACCCGGCGCTGATGGAGCAGCACCGCTCGAAGATGCACGCGATAGAGCATGACTGCGACGTGGCGCGGCACCAGATGTTCCGCTCGCTCAGCAAGGAGCCGAAGCTGCCTGTCGAGCGCGAGGATGTCGTTGCGATGGCCGACGCGATAGACGAAATCACGGACAGCATCGAGGACATACTGTTGCGGCTCTACATGTACGATATCCGCGATATACGTTCGGACATGGCCGACGTGGTGGACGTGATAATAAAGATCATATACGTGCTGAGGGAGGCGATGGGCGAGTTCCCGGAGTTCAAGGCCTCGAAAAGCGCTCAGAAAACGATCCAGGAAAAATTGATAGCAATAAACAATTTGGAGGAGGAGGGCGACAGGCTCTATATTGAGGCCGTGCGCCGCGTCTATACGGACGAGTCGCTTTCGCCCAGCCAGGCCGCGGCGTGGTCGCATATCTTTGTGTATCTTGAAGATGTCATAGACGCGGTGGAGGATGCCGCCGACGTTATCGAGAGCGTGATGATGAAGCACGGGTGAGCGGCGCGTGGTAGTCTTGGCGACGAACAACGCACATAAGGTGGGCGAGATAAGCGCCGTGCTGGCGCCGCTCGGCATCAAGGTGATTGCGGCGGGCGAGGCGGCGCGGGGGTTCACGATGCCTGAGGAAACGGGCGCCACGTTCGAGGAGAACGCCATGATAAAGGCCCGCGCGCTGGCGGGGTATCTGGGAGCTGGACAGTCGGGGGGCCAGGCAGACTATGTGAAAACGGATTCGGAATTTGGCATTGCGAGCTCTGACCCGCAAGCTACTGGCAGATTCGCGTGTGGATTGCGGCTCGTGGGCCGCAATGACGATTTTTCACACAGCATACAGGCCGTTATCGCGGATGATTCGGGGCTTTGCGTCGATGCGCTTGGCGGCGCACCCGGGGTTTACTCGGCCCGGTATGCCGGCAGCGGGGTGGACTCGGACAATGTGGCGCGGCTTCTGCGCGAGCTTGGCGGCGTTCCTGCGGAGGGGCGCACGGCTCGCTTTGTCTGTGCGATCGCCCTGGTGGGGCTGGGCGGCGCGGCTTCGGTTTTTCGCGGCGAGTGCGAGGGGCGCATTGCGGACGCGCCGCGCGGCGAGGGCGGCTTCGGTTATGACCCCGTGTTTTTGCCGGACGAATACCGTACTGCTGGCGGCGCACTGACATTTGCGGAGATGGGCGCGCGAGAGAAAAACGCGATCAGCCACAGGGCGCGGGCGCTCGAAAAGCTCTGCGCCGCCCTGTCGCAAAATTCGCAAAACATCCTTGTTACGCCTTAACGGGCGAAATTATATTATAATAATATAGGTGTAACTTGAACTGATGTAGGCGTTTGTATGTGTGCAGGGTGGCGAACAGCTTTCCGATTGGAGAAATCATGGCGAATAGCATTGACAAACTGAACGAATGGCTAGGCATGGATTCATTGCCGAGCGAATTGCGCGCCGAGCTTGCGGAGTTGAAAGAGCGGTCGGAGAGCGGCGACGCGGACGCGGCGGCCGAGATTGACGACCGCTTTTATATGGAGCTGGAATTTGGGACGGCGGGGCTGCGCGGCGTGCTCGGCGCTGGTACGAACCGCATGAACGCGATAGTGGTGAGGCGCGCCACGCAGGGCTACGCGGAGCATTTGCTCGCGGTTGCCTGTGGCCGCGATGGCGATGGGACAAATACGGCAGAGGCCGTTCACCGCGTCGCTATCGCCTATGACAACAGGCGGTGCAGCGACGTTTTCGCTTTTGAGGCGGCCTGCGTGTTCGTGGCGAATGGCATTGAAACCCACCTCTACGGAGGGCTGTCGTCTACCCCTATGCTGTCGTGGACGGTGCGCGAGCTGGGCTGTGTCGGCGGCGTGGTAGTGACTGCCAGCCACAACCCGAAGCAGTACAACGGCTACAAGATTTACGACTCGCGGGGCTGCCAATGCCTTGAAGCGGACGCGAAGGATGTGGCGGGCCGCATCGCCGCCGTGCCGATATCGGGCGGCGTCAAGACGGTCGCGGACAAATATGCGGGGGCTCTCGCGGAGCGCGTAGCTGCCGCCGCAGAGGCCGAGCCGCTTTTCAACATTATTCCAAGCTCGTTCGAGCCTATGTTCGTGGACAGGGTTCGCGAGCGGACCGCGCTCAGGGAAGGGACCGCGGGCGAGCTGAGCGTGGTGTATACGCCGCTGAACGGCACGGGGAGCGTCCCCGTCAGGAAGGCCCTTGCGGATATCGGCGTGGGCAGGGTGGAAACCGTGCCTGAGCAGAGAGACCCCGACCCTGATTTCGCGACCTGCCCCGAGCCGAACCCCGAGAAGGAAGCGGCGCTCAGGCTTGGGTTGGAGCTGTGCCGCCGCCACGCCGCCGAGGGTGCGCCGCCCGACCTGCTCATAGGCACCGACCCTGACTGCGACCGCGTTGGCTGTGCCGTGTACGACGGCGCGGACTACGTGCAGCTGACGGGGAACCAGGTGGGCGTGCTCATGTTCGACTACATAGCGGAAACCCGCGCAGAGCTTGGCACCATGCCGAAGAACCCTGTCATGGTCACGACGATAGTGTCAACCCCTCTCACGCTCGCGATAGCGGACGGGCTGGGGGTGGCGTATGAGAAGACGCTGACGGGGTTCAAGTATATAGGCGACCGCGTCAGCCTGCTCGAAGAAACCGAGGGCGGCGACGCCCGCTTTGTATTCGGGTTCGAGGAGAGCTGTGGCTACTGCGCCCACCCGATCGTGCGCGACAAGGACGGTGTTGGCACGTCGCTGCTGCTCTGCGAGATGGCGGGCTATTACAAGGCGCGGGGCAAGACGCTGATCGGCAGGCTCGCCGAGATCTATGGAAAGTACGGGTATTACATCGACGCGGTGGACGAGATGGTGCGCCCCGGCAAGTCGGGGATGGCGGAGATACAGGCGGCGATGGATACGGCGCGGGCGGTGAAGCCCGGGGCGGCTGGCGGCGGCTCGGGCGCGTCGGGGCTTCGCATCGAGAAGGTTACCGACTATCTGCCAGGCGAGACGCTGCCAAGCTCCAATGTCGTGCAGTACGACATCTCCGGCGGCGGACGGATAATGCTGCGCCCGTCGGGGACCGAGCCGAAGCTGAAAATATATTACGCGGCCAAGGGAAGCAGCGAAGCGGAGGCGAAAGCCGCGCTCGCGGGGCTGAAACAGATCGTCGCAGACATAGGAATTAATAGACAATAATAGAAAAACAAGGAGTTTGGCAAGATATGAAGTATTTGATAATCGTACCTGATGGGGCGGCCGACAGGCCTGACGGGCCGTTCGGCGAGAATACGCCCCTGGAATTGGCGAAGATGCCGCGCATCAGCGATTTGGCGAGGCGCGGCAGGGTGGGGCATGTGCAGACCATCCCGTTCGGCGTGAAGCCCGGGAGCGACGCTGCCAACCTCGCTGTGATCGGCTACGACCCCGCGAAGGATCTCACGGGCAGGTCGCCGCTCGAAGCTGTCAGCATGGGCGTTGACATGGGCGAAGATGATGTGTCTTTCCGAGTCAACCTCGTGACGCTCGCCGCGCCGCCAGACGCGGGAGCCAAAGCGGATGTGCCGTTCGAGAAATTGATTATCACCGACCACTCGGCGGGGGACATCCCCACGGGGGACGGCGGCGAAATCATTCGATATCTCGACGGGATAATCGGATCGGGCGATCCCGCGAACGGTGAAAGGGCGCGGCTCTACCCGGGAGTCAGCTATCGGCACGCGCTGATAGTGAGGGACGGCGAGCCTACCGAGTCAGGGCTTGGGGATGTCGCGGACGAGGCGCCTGGGTACGAGATGACGCCGCCGCATGACGTGCTGGACCAGCCCATAGGGGCGAACCTGCCGTCGGGCGACGG
>JAIRPC010000108.1 GCA_031257215.1 Eubacteriales Family XIII. Incertae Sedis bacterium | reverse complement strand
CGACACTGGCACCGGTGGCGGCGACACTGGCACCGGTGGCGGCGACACTGGCACCGGTGGCGGCGACACGGGCACTGGCGGCGGCGACACGGGCACCGGCGGCGGTGATACTGGCACAGGCGGCGGCGACACAGGCACAGGTGGCGGCGACACTGGCACAGGCGGCGGCGACACGGGCACAGGCGGCGGCGACACAGGCACAGGTGGCGGCGACACGGGCACCGGTGGCGGCGACACAGGCACCGGCGGCGGCGACACGGGCGCTGGCGGCGGTGGAACCGACACGGGCAACGGCGGCGGCGATAACACAGGTGTAGGCAGCAGCAATGGTAATGGCGATAACACAGGCGGCATTTCCGCGCCCGCCAAAGTTATTGGATTTGGCGCAAGCCAAAAGACAGTTTATGTACAGAGCGGCAAGAAAGTCCGAATCCCCTATATTGTCTACGCCGCAGCGGATGGTAGCCAGAGCATCACGTGGAGCAGCACAAAGCCAAAATTGGCCGCGCCGAGGCTGAAAGCGAAAACTGGCCAGTGCATGGTCAACGCAAACCAAAACGCGGTTATTACCATCATGACTGCGAAAAAGAAGGTAGGCAAAGCCAAAATAACACTGACGGACGGAAGCGGCCAAAAGCTGACTATTACCATTAAGGTGGTAAAAAAGGCAAAAATAACAGCGAAAAAAAGCGTTAAGATAAAGGGTGCGCCGAAAACCATAAAGGCAGGGCAGACCGCAATCCTGAAAGCCGCTTTTACAAAAAAGGCGACAGGCGCGGTCGTAACATGGAAATCCAGCAACCCCTCCGTAGCCACAATAGACGCGGCAGGAAAGCTGACGGCCAAAGCCAAAGGAACAGCAACAATAACGCTAAAAGTGGGCGGCAAAAAGAAAAAAGCGAAGATAAGCGTCATAGCAGACTGAGCAATCAGGCCATCGTGTGCTAAATAATCCTGGCTTATGCCAAATTATTGCCCGATTCTTGCCCAAAATCGCCATATTCTTTGCCAAATTTGCTGATTCAATGGTATAATGTTATGTCGTACGCTTTCATGCGTGCGGAACAGCATATCATATAGAAAGGGCATTATTAAATGAAGGCAACGTTTATTTCACGGGAAGCAAACGATGTAAAGTTCGACATTGCGTTCGACTCACAGGAGTTCGAGGACGCGCAGATCGAGGTTTACAAGAGGACGAAGGGAAAGTTCGCGGTAGACGGTTTTAGGGTCGGCAAGGCGCCGCGCAAGGTTATTGAACAGCGCTATGGAGAGGGCGTGTTCATGGAGGAGGCCATTGACGACATGCTGAACGTGTCGTACCCCAAGGCTCTGCGCGAGCTTGATGTGGAGCCTGTGGACCAGCCGCGCATCGAGTTTTCGAAAGTGGCGAAGGGCGAGCCATTCACGGCTACGGTCACGGTGGCTGTGCCGCCCGTGGTCGAGGTCAAGGACTACGAGGGCGTCAGCATTGACGAGGTGAAATACTACGTCACGGATGAGGACGTGGACGAATATCTGAACAACGTGCGCAAGACGCGTGCGCGCCAGGTGGACAAGGACGGCGCGGCGGCGGACGGCGACACGGTGAACATTGACTACGCTGGCTCTAAGGACGGCGTGCCGTTCGATGGAGGGACTGCCGAGGGGCAGAGCTTGAAGCTCGGTAGCGGCACGTTCATCCCTGGCTTCGAGGAACAGCTCATAGGCGCCAAGGCGGGCGACGAGGTTGAGGTGAAAGTCACCTTCCCTGAGGAGTACCACGCGGAGGAGCTGGCGGGGCAGGAGGCCGTGTTCAAGGTCACGGTCAACGGCATCAAAGCCGAGGAGCTTCCGGAGCTGGACGACGAGTTCGCGGGCGATATCAGCGAGTTTGAAACCTTGGACGAGTACAAGGACGACATCAGGAAGAAGCTCACGGAGCAGAACGATAGGCGCGCGGAGGCAGAGAAGAAGAACGCTGTGCTGGAAGCCGTCTACGAGGCCAACGAGATAGAGATACCTGAGGTGATGATCGAAAACGAGAAGGATCAGATCGTTCAGGAGTTTGCGTCAAGGCTGAGGCAGCAGGGCATGGACTTCGACCAGTACATGAAGTACATGGGCAAGGACGTAGCGGATTTCAGGAGCGAGCAGGCGGCCGACGCCGAGAAGCGAGTCAGGATGCGGCTCATCATCAAGGCTATCGCGAAAGACCAGGGCTTCGATGCGACGGACGAGGATGTCGAGCAGGAAATCGGGAACATGGCCGGCATGTACGGCATGGAGGCTGAAAAGCTGAAAGGCGTGCTCGGCGAGGATCAGATAGACATGATGAGGGACGACATCAGGAACCGCAAGGCGGTGGACTATGTATACGAGTCGGCGGTGGTCGGAGCGGGCTGAGAAAAAGTTATTGGAAAATAATTTTGGCATCAGTGATTTGAGAGAGGATATCAATTAGATGTTAATTCCAACAGTAATAGAGCAGACGGGCCAGGGCGAGCGCGCCTTTGACATTTACTCCCGCTTGCTGAAAGACCGGATTATATTCCTCGGAGAGGCTATCGACGACCATATCGCCAGCCTCGTTGTAGCGCAGCTCCTGTTCCTTGAAGCGGAGGATTCTGACAAGGACATCAATATGTATATCAACAGCCCCGGCGGCCAGGTGTCCGCGGGGCTTGCGATCTTTGACACCATGCGGTACATACGCCCGGACGTGTCCACGATCTGTATCGGCATGGCGGCGAGCATGGGCTCGTTCCTGTTGGCGGCTGGCGCCAAGGGCAAACGGTTCTCGCTCCCCAACGCGGAGATAATGATCCATCAGCCGCTCGGTGGCGTGCAGGGGCAGGCTGAGGACATCAAGATACACGCGGAGCATATCATCAAGACGCGCGAAAAGCTAAACCGAATACTCGCGGAGCGCACGGGGCAGACCTTGGAGCGCATAGCGATAGACACGGACAGGGACAATTTCCTGAGCGCGGAGCAGGCTATGGACTACGGGCTTATCGACAAGGTGATAGAGTCGAGGTAGCGGCAGGTGCGTGATGGAACGGCGGCGGCCGCGCGGACCGCACGAACTGATTGAAATGACGGAGTGATTGAATGAGTAACAACGACGACGGCAAACAACTGAAATGCTCTTTCTGCGGGAAGCCGCAGGCTGATGTTAGGCGGCTTATCGCGGGTGCGGACGTGTATATATGCGACGAGTGCGTCGCGCTCTGCAACGATATCATCAGAGACGAGCTTGAAGCGGCGGGCAAGATGGGCCCCGATGTCCACGGCGGCTACCAGGCTGGCGCGGACGGGCTGTATGTTCCGAAGCCCAAGGAAATATACGAGATGCTTTCCGACTATGTTATCGACCAGGACGAGGCGAAAAAAATATTGTCGGTGGCCGTATACAACCACTACAAGCGCGTGCTTTTCGACGGTGGCGACGACGGCGTTGAGATACAGAAAAGCAATATAGTTATGATGGGGCCGACGGGCTCGGGCAAGACCTTGCTCGCGCAGACGCTGGCGAAGATATTCAACGTGCCGTTCGCTATCGCGGACGCCACGGCGCTGACCGAGGCGGGCTACGTCGGGGAGGATGTCGAGAACATCCTTTTGAAGCTGATACAGGCCGCCGACGGCAATATCGAGCAGGCGCAAAAGGGCATCATATATGTAGACGAGATCGACAAAATCGCGAAAAAGACGGACAACGTATCGATCACCCGCGACGTGAGCGGCGAGGGCGTACAGCAGGCCCTTTTGAAGATCATCGAGGGAACTGTCGCGAACGTGCCGCCTCAGGGCGGGCGCAAGCACCCGCATATGGACTTCATCCCGTTCGATACGACCAATGTGCTGTTCATCTGCGGAGGCGCTTTCGACGGGCTCGACAAGATCATCAGGCGCAGGCTCGGCGAGAAGACCATCGGCTTCAATTCATACGAGAAGGATCAGGTGGTGCCCGTCGGTGAGTCGGACTTCGACAAGAAGAACGACGCGGAGATATTGAAGCATGTGCAGTCCGAGGATCTTCTGAAATACGGGCTGATACCTGAGTTCATCGGTAGGCTCCCCGTCATGTGTACCCTGCACGAGCTTGGCTGGGACGCGCTGGTGCGCATTATCAGCGAGCCGAAAAACTCGCTCATGAAGCAGTACAAGAAGCTGTTCATGCTCGACAATGTTGAGCTGGAATTTGAGGACGGCGCGGTCGTGAAGCTGGCGGAAAAAGCGATAGAGCGCAAGACCGGCGCGCGCGGCCTCAGGAGCATCATAGAACATGTCATGACGGACATCATGTATGAGATACCCTCGCGGGCGGACATCAAGAGGGTCGTGGTGACGGAAAGCACTATCGACAAGGGCGACAGCCCCGCGCTCGTGCTGACGGACAAGAAACAACGCAAGGTCGGCGTGGTGCCGCAGGCTGCGAAGCAGGATGTATCGTAGCGCATACGCCCACGCTGGCGGCAAACAAACGAAAAGGAATTACCAGGAGTAGAGAATTGTCAAAAAAAGAAAATCCTGACAACAAGAAACAGGACAGCGCAGACACGGCGCCCACGGAAAACGAAGCGGGAGAGGCCAGCGAAACAAGCGACGATCTGAAAGGGATTATCGAGGAGCTTACTCAGGAGGAGCAGGACGAGGAAGGCATGGGACTGCGCGTGATGCCTCTCATACCCCTGCGCGGCATTACGGTCTTCCCATACATGGTGCTGCATTTCGACATAGGCAGGGAAAAATCGGTCAGTGCGCTCGAAAAGGCTATGGTGCGCGACCAGATCGTGTTCCTGGCGGTACAGCGCGACGCGGAAACCGACCTGCCCACACGCCGCGACCTGAACGAGATCGGCTGTATCGTTAAGATCAAGCAGATGTTGAAGCTGCCGGGCGATTCCATCAGGGTGCTGGTGGAGGGGGTGAGCCGCG
The DNA here is from genome assembly GCA_031257215.1 of Eubacteriales Family XIII. Incertae Sedis bacterium. Taxonomy (GTDB): domain Bacteria; phylum Bacillota; class Clostridia; order Peptostreptococcales; family Anaerovoracaceae; genus JAIRPC01. Next base: position 7,155 of record JAIRPC010000108.1, on the reverse strand, counting down.
GCGTTATCGACGAGATGGTGCAGGAGGTTCCGTTCTTCAAGGTTATTGCCAAACAGGTGGACGAAACCGAATACGAAGTCCTGCCTGCCGGCATCGAAGCGCTCATGCGGACAGCCCTCGCCAAATTCGAGGAATACATAGACGTAAGCGGCAAGCTGCCGCAGGATATCCTCGCGTCGCTCATGTCGGTGGACCAGCCGGGCAGGCTCGCGGACATCATCACATCGCACCTCGACGTGCGCATTGAAGCGAAGCAGAGCATACTCGAAGCCTTCGACCCCGAGCCCAGGCTCGAACTCCTGAACGAGCTTCTCACGAAAGAAATAGAAATCCTGAAAATAGAGCAGGACATCAAGGAGAAGGTTCACAGCAAGATCAACAAGAACCAGAAAGAATACTACCTGCGCGAACAGCTCCGCACGATACAGGAGGAGCTTGGCGACGACGCCATGGTGGAGGACGAGATAAAGAACTGGCTTGACGAGCTGGAAAAGCTGGGGCTTTCGGAGAAGATACACGCCAAGATAGAGAAAGAAATCAAGCGCCTATCAAAGATACAGCCGTCGTCCGCAGAGGGCGGCGTTATCCGCACCTATGTCGAATGGGTGTTCCAGCTTCCGTGGAACAAATACTCTGCGGGCGAGATAGACATCAAGGGCGCAGAGGACATACTGAACGAGGATCATTACGGCCTTGAAAAGGTGAAAGAGCGCATAATAGAATATCTGTCTGTCATGCAGCTCGTGGAAACCATGAAAGCGCCTATCGTCTGCCTGGTGGGCCCGCCCGGCGTCGGCAAGACGTCGATAGCGAAGTCCATCGCGCGCGCGGTCGGCAGGGAGTTCGTGCGCATGTCGCTCGGCGGAGTCAGGGACGAGGCCGAAATCAGGGGGCATAGGCGCACGTATATCGGCGCCATCCCCGGGCGCGTCATCAATGGCATGAAAGAGGCGGGCACTATGGATCCCGTGTTCCTCTTTGACGAGGTGGACAAGATCGGCAGCGATTTCCGCGGCGATCCCGCTTCGGCGCTGTTGGAGGTGCTTGACCCGGAGCAGAACAAAGAATTTACGGATCATTATTTGGAGTTCCCTTTCGACCTCTCCAAGGTGCTCTTCATCACGACGGCGAACACTCTCGATACCATCCCGCGCCCACTGCTTGACCGCATGGAGGTCATAGAGGTGCAGGGCTATACAGAGGAAGAGAAGGTCAAGATAGCGGAGCAGTACCTGATACCGAAGAAGATGAAGGAGCATGGGCTGGCGGATGAGGGCGTCCGCATTTCGGAGGGAGCCGTGCGCGACGTTATCAATTACTACACGCGCGAGTCGGGCGTTCGGAACCTCGAACGCGAGATAGCGGGCATCTGCCGCAAGTCGGCAAGGCGCGTGGTCGAAGACAGGGCGGCGGGCAAGGCGACGGACATCCGCGTAACGGGCGGCAATATAGAGAAATACCTGGGCAAGAAAAGATTCAGGTACGACATCATAGAGCACAAGCAGCAGGTCGGCACGACAACGGGGCTGGCGTGGACCATCGTGGGCGGCACTACGCTGTCCATCGAAACGACGCGCATACCGGGCACAGGGCAGCTCGTGCTGACGGGGCAGCTCGGCGATGTCATGAAAGAGAGCGCGAGGGCGGGCATCAGCTATATCCGCTCCATAGCGGACAGCCTCGGCATCAAGAAAGATTTCTACAAGACGGACGACATACATATCCACATACCCGAGGGCGCGACGCCGAAGGACGGGCCGTCCGCAGGCGTTACCATGTGTGCGGCCATGATCTCCTGCCTCACGGGCATACCCGCGCGTCAGGACGTGGCCATGACGGGCGAGATAACCCTGCGCGGCACGATACTGCCAGTCGGCGGCATCCGCGAAAAGGTTCTCGCGGCGCACCGCGCGGGCATCGGCAAGGTGCTGCTCCCGCGGGACAACGAGCGCGATATCGACGAGATACCCGCCACGGTCCGCAGGAAGATGGAGTTCGTGCTGATAGGGCACGCGAACGACGCGCTTCCTCACGTGCTGACGAAGCTGCCGAAGAAACGCGCCGCAGCGAAGAGCGGCGAGGCTGGCGACAGCAAGGGGAAAGGCGCCGCGGCGAAGAAACAGCGATGAGGATAGTCCGCTCGGATTTGCTTCAAATAGCGGTGAGGGAGGATCAGTACCCACCGGAGGGCCCGCCTGAAATAGCGTTCGCGGGCAGATCCAACGTAGGCAAAAGCTCTCTGTTGAACCTGCTGACGGGGCGCAAGGCGCTGGCCCGCGTGAGCGGCAACCCGGGCAAGACGAGAACCATCAACTTCTATTCCATCAACGGCGACGAGTTCCGCATTGTCGATTTGCCGGGCTACGGCTATGCCAGGGTTTCAAGATCCGAGTCCGAGAAATGGGGCGCTATGATAGAGAGGTATCTGACGGGGCGGCAGACGCTCACGAAGGTCGTCCTGCTCTGTGACATACGGCACGCGCCGTCCGCCCAGGATGTGCAGATGTACGAATGGCTGACGCACTATGGGCTGGAAGGGCTGATCGCCGCGACGAAAGCGGACAAGGTGGGCAGGAGCGCACTGGGCAGGAGCGCGGAGGCCATACGCAAGGGGCTTGGCGCTTCGATGGATACGGTTATCGTGCCCGTGTCCACGCTGAAAAAAACAGGCACCGAGAGATTGCTTTCGGAGATGGCGAAACTGATAGACGAATTCGCGGAAAGCGGGAATGTATGAGCAATATAACTGATAAATACAAGCTGAACGACGTGATGTATTCACGCGAACAGATAGAAGCGCGCGCTGCCGAGATAGGCAGGCAGATCACGGCCGACTACGCGGGCGAGGAGGTCATCTTCGTCGGCATACTGCGCGGGGCGGTCATGTGGCTCAGCGAGGTCATCAAATCCGTGGAGCTGGAAGCTCTGCTGGACTTCATGGTAGTGTCGAGCTACGGCGCGGCCACCAAGACGAGCGGCGTCGTGCGCATAGACAAGGATCTGACGGAGGACATAGACGGCAAGCACGTTATTATAGTCGAGGATGTCGTTGACACTGGCATAACGCTGAACTACATCAAGGACTATATCACAAGCCGCGGCCCAGCCTCGGTGAAGGTGTGTGCGCTGCTCGACAAGCCGAGCCGCCGGCAGAAGCCCGTGGACATAGACTACCTCGGCTTTACGGTCGAGAACATATTCATTGTGGGCTACGGCCTGGATGTCGCGCAGAGGTACAGGAACCTGCCGTATATCACCTCGGTGACGGTGGTGGAGCCGTAGAGCCTTGGCGCGGCTGGCCTTGGCTGCGCGGCGGCCTGGGGCTGTTCGCCAGTCCGGAGATATTCGCCAGTCCAGGGCGCATGGGCTAAAATAACAAAACTGGTTAATTTTTATGCCACCTCAGGGTGGAAGAATGGAGGCAATAACAAATGGGTTACAAAGTTGGAATTGGAGTGTCAAACAAGCACCTGCACGTGAGCGGAGAGCATCTCGTGGCGCTTTTCGGCGAAGGCTACGAGCTTACGCCGTTCAAGGAGCTGGTTCAGCCAGGGCAGTACGCCGCTGAGGAAAAGGTGGATCTCATAGGCCCCAAGGGTTCGATAAAAGGACTGCGGATCATCGGCCCGACGAGGCCGCAGACGCAGGTGGAGCTATCCATGACAGACGCACGCGGGATCGGTCTGGCGCCGCCCGTGGTTGAGTCGGGGCATCTCGACGGCACGCCGGGCGCGAAGCTCATAGGGCCGGCAGGGGAAGTCGATTTGGAGCAGGGCGTGATGATCGCGCTCAGGCACATCCATCTGAATCCCGCGCAGGCCGAGGAGGCGGGGGTGGCCGACCATGAGCTTGTGGATGTCGCGACCTACGGCACGCGCCCGCTCGTGTTTCAGGATGTAGTGATACGCTCTGGCACGGCGCACGAGCGCGAGTTCCATATCGACACGGACGAGTCCAACGCGGGCGGCCTCGGCAACGGCGACGAGATAGAGATAATCAAGAAGCAATAATATAATATAATGTAGGAAGCGAAATCGGAATTTTTCAGAAAGGGTAGCGGACAGAAATGGCTAACAGGAACAGAAAGACAAAGTCTCGGCGGGAGAAGGAGCGCAAGGAAGCCCAGCATAAGAAGGTCGTAGAAAAGCCGGTATACAAGCGGCCTTGGATATGGATAGCTTTGGTCGCGTTGGTGCTGGGCATCACCGTTCCGAGCGTATACCAATGGCAGAAGCAGGCGAAAGCCGAGGGCGAGGTGCTTGCGGCGGAGGCAAAGGCGAAGAGCGCGGCGGAGCCGCTGATTTGGGAAAGCGTGAAAGAGCCGCTCGCGGAGCTTGGCATCGAGGAGTCGGATGTGACGGAAAAGTCCTACAAGCTGACCAACTCGGCCATATCCTCATCAGGAGAGGATTCGAGCACAACAGGCACACTTGTCCCCGTAACGGATTATGACCAGGCGTGGGTGACTATCAAGACAGGCGTCAGGACGTTGGTGGCGCAATGCTATCTGCCGCCGCCGAGCGATACGAGCGAAGACGGCGCGGAAGCCCCCGCAGATGAGAGCGGAGCGGACGGCGCGTCTACTGACGCCGCGGTGAGCGGCGGCGCGGCAGGCGAGGGCGCGGCGGCTGACGCAGACACGGCGGTCGGCGAGGACGCCGCCACAGACGCCGCCACAAGCGGCGCGGCAACAGAGGAAGCGGCTAGCGGCGCGGCGGCCAGCGAGGGCGCTACTGCGACGGATGCCGCCACAAGCGGCGCGGCGGCGGAGGAAGCCACAGCCGAGCCGGAGGAACCCGCCTGGGTATGCATCTCCATAACGGACGATACCGAGGACAGCAATGTCTACTGGTCGGCTCTGAACCAGATGTTTGGCGGGCAGGACACGACGCAGGCGGCGATATACGGAGCCGAAGGAAATATCGAAATGGTTCCGCTGTACGACTACAAGACAGGCAAACCGAAGACGGGTACTGCCGCGACGAGTGGAGCGGCGGTGGAGAGCCCCGCCACAGGGGCTGCTGCCACCAGCGGCGCGGCTACTGGCGGAGCTGCAACGGACGGCGGTGCTGACGGTGCAGCCGCCACAGGCTCGGCAACGGAATAGAAAGGAGCTTCGCGTTGAAAGCACTCGATTCAAAACGGCTGAACATAGCCATTCTCGGCCTCGGCAATATCGGCACAGGCACGTACCAGGCGCTTGATATGAACGGCGGGCATATCAAGGAAACCACGGGGCTTGATATAGCCGTGAAAAAGATCTTTGAAAAGGACGTGGAGCGCGAGCGCGGCATCACGGTGGACAAAGGGCTTTTCACCCAGTCCGAGGAAGATGTGTTCGGCGATCCGGATATAGACATTGTGGTGGAGCTGATAGGCGGCGTAGATTTTGCCACGTCGCTCATGCTGAAAGCCATGAAAGCGGGCAAGCATGTAGTGACGGCGAACAAGGCCGCGCTAGCCGCGAATTTCGAGGAGCTGACCCAGACCGCCGAGGACTGCGGGGTCATGCTCCGCTATGAAGCCAGCGTAGGCGGCGGCATACCCATCATTGCGCCGCTCACTACTTCCCTGCTTGCGAATCGCTATGACGAAATCATGGGAATACTGAACGGCACCACCAATTACATCCTTACGAAGATGGCTGTCAATGGAAGCGACTACGCGGATGTTCTTCGGGAGGCCCAGGAGAAGGGCTTCGCGGAGGCAGACCCGACCGCCGACGTGGAGGGAGAGGACGTTGCGAACAAGCTCTCCATTCTCATGTCTTTGGCTTTCGGAAAGCGCGTGCTGCCTGGCGATATACCTACCAAGGGCATCACGGAGATCACGAAGCAGGACATGGACGACGCCGAAAAAGAGGGCTGTGTCATCAAGCTTGTCGCAAGCGCGTTCAGGCAGGCTGACGGCGAGGTATCGTGCTTCATACAGCCGACCCTGCTGAACAGGGAACACCCGCTGGCTGGCGTCGGCAACGAGTACAACGCGATATATGTGAAAGGCAACGCTGTGGACGATCTCATGTTCTACGGCAAGGGCGCGGGCCCGCTGCCTACTGCCAGCGCGGTGCTGGGCGACGTTATAGAGATAGGAAAGGCGGTAAAATGAGCAAGCACAAGGAATGGCTAAAATTGCAGGAGAAGCAGACGGACAAGACCTTCCCCGCGTTCTGGGAGAAGTATTGCGATGCGGAGCAGAAGATCTATTCGGGAATCCTGAAAGACCCGAGCGTTCCTGTCGAAGGGACGTTTGCCGAGCTTGTCAGCAAATACGACGTTGACCCAGTGCTCTTCGCGGGCTTTCTCGACGGCGTGAATACGAGCCTGAAAGACGAGATTGCCGATCTGGACGCCATAGACGACGACACGGCATTGAAGCTCGAAGTGGACGTGCGCCGCCTGTACTACAACATGCACGCGGCGGGCGCGGATCACCTCTATACCCTGCCGGAGTGGGACGAGGTGCTGACCGAGGACGAGCGCGGCGAGATCGCAAAGGAATACAAGCGTTCACGCACCGTAAGGGTGGAGAAGAAGCCCGGGCGCAACGACCCCTGCCCCTGCGGAAGCGGCAAGAAATACAAGAAATGCTGCGGCCAGACGGCGTAAAGAAGCTATTATTGCAGACGTTGCGCCTGGATTTGGCGCAACGGCAGAATATTCTGCAAATACGTGTTGCATAAATATAAAGTTTGTTATAAAATTAACAATGTTCGATTTAAGTGATTAACAATGAAAGGAAGGTAGCGATGGGTACAAAAGTAGGGATTAACGGGTTTGGCAGGATAGGGCGCAATGCGTTCAAGGCGGCTATCGAGAAGGGCGCGGATTTTGATATCGTGGCCATCAACGATGTGACCGACCCCAAGACGCTGGCGCACCTGCTGAAATACGACAGCATATTTGGCGCGTTTGGCGGCACGGTGGAAGCGAGCGACGACGCCATCATAGTGAACGGCAAGGAGATCAAGATCACCGCCGTGCGCAACCCCGCGGAGCTTCCGTGGAAGGAGCTTGGCGTTGAGGTGGTGCTCGAATCCACGGGGCTTTTCACGAAGAAGCCCGACGCTGAGAAGCATATACAGGCAGGCGCGAAGAAGGTCATCATATCCGCGCCCGCCACGGACGAGGACATCACGGTGGTCATGGGCGTCAA
>JAIRPC010000096.1 GCA_031257215.1 Eubacteriales Family XIII. Incertae Sedis bacterium | reverse complement strand
TCAAGGTCGCGAATAACTTTCATGATGGAAATAACATAGCGCAGATCCCCCGCCAGCGGGTTCTGCGTCGCTATGAACTTGAAGCAGATGTCGTTGATCTCGTCCTCGATATCGTCGATAGCCTCGCCGTCGTCTATGACCTTGGTGGCAAGCGCCTGGTCCTGGTCGCGAAGCGCCTTGATGGATTCCAATATGGTGGCCTCGATAAGCGTGCCCATCTCGGTCACCTTGGAAGCAATAACATTCAGTTCGCTGTCTAATGTAGGTCGTGCCATAATTTCGTTCTCCTTGCTTGTCTTTTTTCCGTTTGGCGTTGTTGCGTCGAACATTCGCTTGCTCACGTACCTCTAAGTACGCTCCGCCGCAAATGCTCGCCGCGCCTAGCCAAACGAAAAAAATCCCGCGCAATAGTTATCGTATTCATATTAACCGAATCTCCCTGTGATATACTCCTCCGTCTTCTTGTTCGTCGGGGTCGAGAATATCGTTTCCGTGTCGCCGATTTCCACGATCTCGCCGTGCAGGAAGAACGCCGTCTCGTTTGATATGCGCCCCGCCTGCTGCATGTTGTGCGTTACTATTATTATAGTATATTTTTCGCGAAGGCCGTCCATCAGCTCTTCGATTTTCAGAGTCGCTACGGGGTCGAGCGCCGAGGTCGGCTCGTCCATCAGTATGACCTCCGGCTCCACCGCCAGGCAGCGCGCTATGCAGAGCCGTTGCTGCTGCCCGCCCGACAGGCCGAGCGCGGGCTTGTGTAGCCTGTCCTTCACCTCGTCCCAGAGCGCGACCTCTTTCAGCGTCCGCTCCACTATCTCGTCAAGCTGCTTCCTGTTCTTCTTGCCGTGTATCTTCGGGCCGTAGGTGATGTTGTCAAACACGGTTTTGGGGAACGGGTTCGGCTTCTGGAATACCATGCCCACCTTTTTGCGCAGGTCTGTTACGTCGTAGTTGCGCCCGTATATATCCTTGCCGTCGAAGCAGACAAGCCCGTCGATGCTCACGTATGGTATCAGGTCGTTCATGCGGTTCAGCGTCCGCAAGAAGGTCGATTTGCCACAGCCCGACGGACCTATGAGCGCCATGATCTTGTTGCGCTCTATCCTGATGGACACGTCCTTTAACCCGTGGAACGAGCCGTAGTGCAGGTTTAGCTTGTTGATGTCGAAAACCAGCTCTGCATCGGCTGCCTCCGTTTTGGCTTCTGTAAAAGCCGCGCCTGCCTGCCTCGGCATGGCTGGCGTCTGGCTTGCCGCCGGCGCGCCTGTCGGCCTCGGCATGGTGGATGTCTGAACCGCCGCCGCGCCCATATTCATATTCATCACTGAGCCCCTTTCATTCTGTTGCTGATAAAATTCGCAATACTGTTTACTATTAATATAATGACTATGAGCAGCGCCGCGGTCGCGAAGGATTTTTCGCGCGAGATCCCCTCGGCGGTCATCATATACATGTGCATGGACATGGTTCGCGCTGGGTCGAACAGCGACGTCGGTATCCTGATAGAGCCGCCGATCGTCAGGTATAGCACCGCCGTTTCGCCGACCGCTCGCCCTATGCCGAGGATCAGCCCCGTCAGTATCCCCTTGCGGCAGCAGGGCAGCACCACCTTAACGGTCGTCTCCCATTTCGTCGCGCCGAGCGACAGGCTTCCCTCGCGGTAGGACAGAGGAACGGTTTTCAGGCTTTCCTCCGTTGACCTGATGATGGTTGGCAGTATCATGAGCGAGAGCGAGAGCCCGCCCGACAGGATCGACCATCCCATCTGCATGAACACGACGAAGAACGCGAAGCCGAAAAGCCCGAAGATGATGGACGGGATTCCCGCGAGCACCTCCGTGAAGGTTCTGATGACCTGAACCACGCGCCCCTCTTTGGAGTATTCCGCGAAGAACACCGCCGCGCCTACGCCTATGGGCGTGGCGATGGCCAGCGCCAACAGCGTAACGAAAACCGTGCCAACGATAATGGGCAGGATGCCACCCTCGCGCCCCATATGCTCAGGGCTTTGCGAGAGGAATTCCCACGAGATATGCGGAAGCCCCTGCCTCATGACGTATGCGATAATTACTATCAGTATCGCCAGCGTAGCAAGCGACAGGATGAGCACGATGCCGTAAAAAGAAATGTCGCCGAGTTTTCTGTTCATGTTATTCCCTCCCCACAGCGCCCATCTTCCGCGCTATTGCCTGTGCCGCGAGGTTCAGGATGAGTATTATCACGAACAGCACAATGCCCACGCCGAACAGCGCCTCCTGGTGTGTCGGCCCCGCGTAGCTCATCTCCATTGCGATAGTCCCCGTCAGGGTCGCGACGGGGTCGAGGATGCCTTTCGGCAGCATGGCGACGTTCCCCGTCAAAACCATTACCGCCATCGTTTCACCGATAGCCCTGCCCATGCCGAGGATGATCGACGCGAGTATGCCTGACTTCGCGGCGGGGATAAGCACGCGGACTATGGTTTCGCGCTTGTTCGCGCCGACCGCCAGCGACGCTTCGCGGTAATCCTGCGGCACGGACGAAATGGCGTTTTCCGAAATGCTGACTATGGTCGGCAATATCATGACGGCGAGGATGAACCCGCCCGCCAGTATGCTCAGCCCCGTCGTCTGCGCGTCCGGGTTCACCCTCTGCCAGAGCGGGAGCACGTGCTCGCTGATAATCGGCACGATAACGATCAGCCCGAAAAAACCGTAGACCACGGAGGGTATTCCCGCCAGCAGTTCAATGGCGAATTTGAAAACCGCCGCCGCGCGCTTGGGCAGGATTTCCGCGAGGAAAACCGCGCAGCACACCCCTGTGGGTATCCCTATCAAAAGCGCGAGAAACGTCACCGCGAGCGTTCCCGCGGTCAGCGCGAGGATGCCGTACTCGCCGTTGCCAGGGCTCCAATCCGCTCCAAAGAGGAAGTTCGCGAAGCCGTACCCGGACATGGCAGGCAGCCCTGACCGAAACACGAATATCGTGATCAGGGCTACCGAGATGGTCGCTATCGCCGCAGCGACGAACAACAGTTTTTCGATTGATTTTTCTACAAACCTATTCTGCCTCATTATTCTGATGCGCTTATGTTACTGGGCGGAGATGAAGCCTTCTTCTTCGACTATCTTCTGTCCGTCCGCGCTCAGCACGAAGTCCAGATATGCCTGGGCCTGTGGCGAGAGGTCGGCGCCGCGCACATAGAGGAATGGGCGCGAGAGCTTGTAGGTGCTGTCCAGCACGGTTTCCTTGCTTGGGGCAACGCCCGCGACGCTGATGGCCTTTACCGTGTCGTCCAAAGAGCCGAGCGATATGTAGCCGATAGAGCCCTTGGTCGAAGCGACCGTCTGCGCGACCGCGCCCGTGCTGCCCTGGATGATGGCGGCCTTGGCCGTGCTGTCCACGTCGTCAGCCATGACGCCCGTCAGCTCGTTGAACGCGTCGCGTGTGCCGGAGCCTTCCTCGCGCGCCACGACCACGATAGGCGTATCGTCCCCGCCTACATCCTTCCAGTTGGTAACATTCCCAGTGAAGATATCCTTCAACTGTTCTAGTGTCAGATCAACAGCAGTGGTCTGGTCGTTGTTGACGATAACAGCGATGCCGTCCTTCGCGATAACGTATTCTTCCTGAACGACGGATTTTTCCTCTTCCTTTACCTCGCGCGAGAGCGAGCCGAAGTCCGCGATTTTTTCTTCGAGGGATTTGATGCCCTGTCCGCTGCCGCCGCCCTGCACGTCAATCTTGACGCCTGGGTTGCTGTCCGTGAATGCCTTTGCCAATGTGTCCGACAGGGGCAGTACGGATGTCGAGCCCGCGATAACCACGTTGCCGCTCAGCTC
>JAIRPC010000153.1 GCA_031257215.1 Eubacteriales Family XIII. Incertae Sedis bacterium | reverse complement strand
GAAAATATACTCTAGGTAGACCACCGCATCCCTTACGAGATAGCGGGGGAACAAAACGAAAACGATATTGAGGCGTTTATGCTGTTGTCACCGTCGGCGAACAGAGCCAAGTCATGGACATGCGAGCAATGTGACAACTGGGAAGTAAAAGATGCCGAGTATTGCATAAAATGCTTTTGGGCGTACCCCGAGAACTATGACCATGTTGCAAACGTCAAGCAGAAACTGGTCACAGTCGTGTTTACGGGGGACGAAATCGAGGATTTCAATCGGTTAATTGAAATCTCTGGTGTGGATGGGGCGCAGGATGTAATCAAAAGCATTTTGCACGAATATCTAGCCGAAAAATAAATCATGCATGCTGGCACCGCGCCCGCTGCCGTCGCTACCGCGCCCTGCCTCTTAGCGCTTCCAGTATGTCCGCTAGCCTTTCTGGCAGCGGGCTTTCTGTGGACGTGCCTGTCAGGTATCCCAGCGAGCCGCGCCCTTCGGCTATTTCCAGGCGGCAGGCGTGCAGGAATTGGGACGGCAGCTCGTAGTCCCGCGCGAACCGCCTGTTGACCGCTGGGTTGCCGTATTTCGGATCGCCTACTACGGGGTGTCCCGACTCCGCCAGGTGCGCCCTTATCTGGTGCGGCCTGCCCGTCACTAGCAGAACCTCGCAGAGCGTGTACGCCCCTTTGTACGCGCCCGCGCCTGCCGCTGGCTTCGCGCCGCCCTTGCCCGCACCGGTCGCCGCATCGCCGCCATCCGCGGCCGCGCCCCTCGGTCTGAACACCTCTATCGGCTTGACTATGGTCAGCGACGGCCTGCCCTCGCTCGGCATCTCCTCGCCGCCGCCCGTCACCTTGACCGTGTTGCTGTCCTCGTCTTTCAGTATGGCGCCCTCCAATGCCAGCTCGCCCGCGATCTCGCCTGCCGCCAGCGTCAGGTAATATTTTCTCACGGCATCCCCGGACGCTATCATGCGGCTAAAATCGCGCACCGCCTTTGAGTTTTTGCCGAACGCGACCAGGCCCGTGGTGTTGCGGTCCAGCCTGTTGACGGGCGACGGCGTGAACATCCGCTCCGCCCGCGGGTTGTACTCGCCCTTTTCTAGCAGATAGCCTATGACCTGGTTCACGAGCGTGTCCTTTTTCTCCCTGCCGTCGCCGTGCGTGAGAAGCCCGTAGGGCTTCGACACTATCAGCACGTTCGCGTCCTCGAAGCATACCTTGAACTGTATCTTCGGGCGGCGCGAAAACCCGCCGCGCGGTTTGCCGTCCGCGCCCAGGCGCGCCAGCTCGTCTATGCGCGCGTCGTCCAGATAAAGCGACACCTCGTCGCCCTCCGCGATTATCGAATCGATCCCCGCCCTCGCGCCATTCACCTTGACGTCTTTCCTTATGAGCCTGTATATCAGCCCGAGCGGCGCGGCGCACAGATATTTTTTCAAAAAGCGGTCAAGCCTCTGCCCAGACTCGTTCGCGGTTACTGTCAATGTCCTCATGTTATTTATTACCTCTAATGCAAAATTATTATAGCAAAATCGCTATACCTCATTATATACCATAATAATAACCGTGGCATGATATAATATAATAATAGGCGGTGTGATAAATTATTCGCATTTGGATTGCGGGCCAGCTTCCGCAATAACGATTTTTCACGCGGCCTAATACTATAAACCGCAATGGGATTTTAAGGAGTACGATTTGGAAACACAGAACAATAACAATATGCCGCCTGAAATACCGCCCTATGTGCCAAGGCATGAGACGTTGACGGTGGAGAAGCTCTACTCGCGCACTGTCAGGGGGCAGGTCACAAAGGTCGTGCTGATCACATTCGCGTATCTGGTCATCCAGCTGATTGCCAGCGGCATTATCGAAGCGGTCATAATATTCGCGTCGGGAGCGTTCGGGGACATCATGCGCAGCGCGACGGAGATGGCGCAGGGCGGCACGATAGACATGGACGGTCTGGCGGCATCCACGCAGGATTCCGCGTATGATATGGTCGGCAAGCATTTCGGAATCATCAGCATAGCCAGCGCGGCGGCGGGGTTGCTTATCTTCCTCGTGCTTCGCGGCAGGCGGCTGTTCACGACGGACATCACGGAGTCGCGCGCCGCCATGTCCGCGCCGCTTCTCATAAAGCTCTGGGTCATTGCGATGGGTGCGCAGCTCATATTCGACGTGCTCGCCAACCTTCTCAACGCGGCGCTCGGACAGGCGGGCTACTCCGCGACGGAGCTGATGGAACAGTCAATACAGATGCTGGAAACGCCGTCGGGGCTGCTCTATATCTGCCTGGCTGGGCCTATTATAGAGGAGCTGGCATTCCGGGGCGCCATCATGAAAAGCCTTGAACGCTTCGGCATGAATTTCGCAATATTCATTTCCGCGCTTCTGTTCGGACTCATGCACATGTTCACGGTGCAGGCGATATTCGCCTTCTTCATGGGGCTTATCCTCGGATATATCGCGGGGCGCTACTCGCTGAAATGGTCTATCTTGGTGCATATATTGATCAACACGGCGGCCATGGGCATCAGCTATCTGGGTGCGGCAGGAGGCACGGACACCACGACGGGCCAAGGCGTGTTCGCGGGGCTGTCGTTAGCTATTCTCATAGTATTCCTTGTATGCGGAACAGCGCTGCTCATAAAGGAGCGCTGGCGCTTCGCAGAGCAGAAGACAGTGGGTGCGCCGATAATGGCCGCGGACTCCCCTCCAAACACGGGCGCACTGATGTGGGGCGCGGCGTTCACCAGCGTGCCGCTGATCATCTACATCGTGCTGATGATAGGCGCGGGGATCATCACGATAATAGGGCTGCCCTGGTTCACGGATATCATTGCGGGATAATTCCGCCGCACTGCTTAGCCCACCACTTACAGCCACTTGCACTTGCACATAAAAACGCGGACCCAAGAGCCCGCGTTTTTTATTCTAAAACTTCGGTCAGCTCTTATACCGCGGCGCTGGCCCTGCCGCCGTTGCCCAGCACGTTCACTATCTTGCGCTTCACCATCTGCTTGATGGCTTCGCGCGCTGGCTTCAAATACTGGCGCGGGTCGAAGTCGCTCGGGTTCTCCGCGAAATGCTCCCTGACGGTGGCGGTCATGGCCAGGCGCAGATCCGAATCTATATTTATCTTGCAGACCGCGTTCGTGGCAGCCTGGCGCAGCATGTCCTCGGGTATGCCGATAGCGTCGGGCATCCTGCCGCCGTATTTGTTGATCTTCTCGACGAACTCAGGCACGACCGACGAAGCCCCGTGCAGCACTATCGGGAAGCCCGGAAGCCGCTTCGCCACCTCGTCCAGAATGTCGAACCTCAGCTCCGGATTGTGCCCTGGCTTGAATTTGTACGCGCCGTGCGACGTGCCAATAGCTATGGCGAGCGAGTCCACGCCCGTCTTCTCCACGAACTCCTGCACCTGCGCTGGGTCGGTGTACGAATGGTTCTCCACGTTCACGTCGTCCTCGATGCCCGCCAGCTGCCCAAGCTCGCCCTCGACCACCACGCCATGCGCGTGGGCGTACTCCACGACCTTGCGCGTGACCTCGATATTTTCCTCAAAGGGGTGCGCGCTCCCGTCTATCATGACCGACGTGAACCCGCCGTCTATGCAGGACTTGCACGTGTCGAAATCCGGGCCGTGGTCGAGATGTACGCAGATGGGCAGATCGGTGTCCGCGAGCGCCGCGTCTATCAGCTTCATCAGGTAAACATGCTTCGCGTATTTGCGCGCGCCTGCCGAAACCTGCAAAATCAGCGGCGCGTCCTCCTCCTTCGCGGCCTCCGTTATGCCCTGCACTATCTCCATGTTGTTCACATTGAAAGCGCCTATGGCATACCCGTTTTCGTAGGCATCCTGAAACATCTTCTTGCTTGTTACGAGTGGCATAGTGATTCTCCTTTTCACAGACCAACGGAAACGCCTGTCGGCGTCCCCCTATAACTGGCGCGTAGGCGCGAAACCGCCCAGCGCGATTACCCTTTCT
>JAIRPC010000110.1 GCA_031257215.1 Eubacteriales Family XIII. Incertae Sedis bacterium | reverse complement strand
CTGCTTTTCCTGCGCAAGCTGTTCGCGCTGCTGAAAAAGAGCCGCCGCATGGCGAAGCTCGTGCTTTGGCTCGAAGCCAAGGCCGAAAAGGCGGAGCGCAGGCTCGGCAGGTACGAGCTGCTGGGGCTGTTCCTTTTTGTCGCCATACCGCTGCCTGGCACGGGCGCGTGGACCGGCTCACTCATAGCGGCGGTGTTCGACATGAGGATAAAGCGCGCGCTCCCTGTCATTGCGGCGGGCGTCGTCACCGCAGGCGCTATAATGTCGGTGCTCGTCTACCTGATGCCCGACCTGTTCTCAAAATATTTCTTTAATGTATAATTTTACAAGATATAGCCCCGCGTGAATATACACGCACTGATATAAATATAATGGAATGGCAAATGCAACTCTGCACGTATAGATAGATAAAGGAAGAACAAAGAGACAATGAAGAAAAACAACACGAAGAATACGAACGCCGCAACAGGCACGCGCGCAGGCGGCCAGGGCCGCTCCAACGCCCTGGCGGCAAGCCCAGACTTCACGGTATTCAAGGGCTCTGCCGACTATGTTGCGGGCTCTGAGCTTGCGATGGCGGTCAACGTTTCCATCGCGCTCGAAAAGCCGCTTCTCATCAAGGGCGAGCCTGGCACGGGCAAGACCATGCTCGCGCGGTCTGTCGCGGACGCGCTCGGCAAGAAGCTGGTTATCTGGAACATCAAATCCACGACCAAGGCGCAGGACGGGCTGTACGTCTACGACACGGTACAGCGGCTCTACGATTCGCAGTTCGGCGAGGGCGATGTCAAGGATATCGCGAAATACATCAAATACGGCAAGCTGGGCGAGGCGTTCACAGCCAGCGAGCAGGTGGTGCTGCTTATCGACGAGATAGACAAGGCCGACCTCGAATTTCCGAACGACCTGCTCTGGGAGCTTGACCAGATGGAGTTCTACATACCTGAAACCAAGGAAACGGTCAAAGCCGCTCGCCGCCCCATCGTGATCATCACGTCCAACGCTGAGAAGGAGCTGCCCGACGCGTTCCTGCGGCGGTGCGTGTTCCATTACATAGAGTTCCCCGACGAGGAGAAGATGGCCGAAATCGTCAAGGTGCATTACCCCGACATAGAGATGAACGCCGTGGAGCAGGCGATGGCGAAATTCTACGAGATCCGCGCTATGAAGGATATACAGAAAAGCCCCAGCACGTCGGAGCTTTTGGACTGGCTTCGGGCGCTCGCGCTGTCGGGCGTTGACCTTGCCGCGGCGGAGGGCGAGCTGCCGTTCATGGGCGTGCTTCTGAAAAAGAACCAAGACGTGGACGCGCTGGCGGAGTACCGCGTGAAAGGCTATACGACGGTGGGCTGGTGACGCGCACATGTTTATTGACTTCCTGTATTTCCTGAGAGCCTACGGGCTGAAAGTGTCCCTGAACGAGTGGATGTCCCTGTCGGCGGCGCTTGACAAGGGGCTTGGCGGTTCGAGCCTGACGGGGTTCTACTACCTGTGCCGCAGCCTTGCGGTGAACAGCGAATCCGATTTCGACACCTTCGACGCCGCGTTCGCCGCGTACTTCAAGGGCGTTGCTGCGGGCAAGGACATACCTGACGAATTTTGGGACTGGCTGAACGACCCAAAGGGCGGCGGCGAAAAGGGACCCGAGGATTTGCTTGCGAAGCTCGCGCTCGAATTCGACGAGCTGAGGCGCATGTTCGAGGAACGCAAGAAAGAGCAGAAAGAAAGGCATGACGGCGGCAGCTACTGGATAGGCACGGGCGGCACGTCCGTGTTCGGCAACAGCGGCTACAACGAAGCGGGGATTCGCGTCGGCGGCGAGGGGCGGCACGGGCGCGCGGTGCAGATAGCGGGCGAACGCAGGTTTCGCGACTTCCGCCGCGACAATATTATCGACACCAGGCAGTTTGAAACCGCTTTCCGCAAGCTGCGCCAGTATTCCTCGCGGGTTGACACGGAAAAGACCGAGCTTGACATAGACGAAACGATAGAGGAAACCTCCTCGAACGCAGGGATGCTGAAACTCGTGTACGAGAAGCCGCGCAAAAACACGATAAAGCTCCTCGTGCTTTTCGACTCCGACGGCTCTATGCTGCCGTACAGCAGGCTGACGGGCAGGCTCTTCCACGCGGTCAGCCGATCCAACCACTTCAAAGACACAAAATTTTATTATTTCCATAATTGTATCTATGACAAGCTCTACACAGACCCGCGCTGCCGCAGGGGGCGCTGGGTGGACACGGATTTTGTCCTCGGCAACCTCGGCTCGGAATACCGCGTGGTATTCGTCGGCGACGCGGCTATGGCGCCGAGCGAGTTGGAGCGGAAGGGCGGCAACGCCATTATCGGGCTGCCGAACGAGGAGCCGGGCAGGGTGTGGCTCGAACGTTTCAAGAAGAGATACCCGCACAGCATATGGCTGAACCCGATAGGGCACGATAACTGGGACAGGGTTTTCGGGCAGTACACGATAGGCAAGATTGGCGAGATATTTCCCATGTTCGAGCTGACTCTCGACGGGCTTGACAAGGGCATAAAACGGCTGCTTGTGGCAAGGTGAAGCGCGGCAAAGTGTTTTGAATATTCCGTGTATTGTTAAATGAAAAAAATCAATTGAAACCGCGCCCGCAAACAGTTATATTATTTGTAAAAGCATAAGCGCAAATTGGCTAAGGGCGTCTAAAATCTCAGGGCGCCACAAAAAAGAATTGGAGGTATCAATGAGTATCAATTACGAAGAATATGTTGCAGGCCTTGTGGCGAAAGGCAGAGAAGCCCAGAAGGTTATAGACGGCTATTCGCAGGAGCGTATTGACGAGCTGTGCGAAGCGGTCGCATACGCGCTGACTGTACCGGAAACCGCGCTGAAATTTGGCGAGATGCTTGTGGCCGAGTCGGGCATGGGCATAGCGGCAGACAAACAGCTGAAAATGTATAGCAAGGTCAAAGGCACGTGGGCGCAGATGAAGGGCAAGAAGTCCGTCGGTCTTGTTGACAGCAACAAGGAAACAGGCATAGATACCTACGCCCGCCCGATGGGCGTCATCGGGGCGATCATCCCCGTGACGAACGGCGAGGCGACGCCTGTCGTCAAGTCGCTCATGGCCATCAAGACGCGCAACGCGGTGATTTTGGCGCCGCATCCGAAAGCGCGCAACACGAACGTCGCGGTCACAGAGGCGGTACGCGAAGTCCTGCGCAAATTCGACGCGCCGGAGGATCTCGTCCAGTCGGTAGACCCCGAATACGTGTCGGTGGAATGCAGCCAGCAGATAATGCGCCAGGTGGACTTCATCCTCGCGACGGGCGGCACCCCGATGGTGCGCCAGGCGTATTCGTCGGGAGTCCCCGCGATAGGCGTGGGCACGGGCAACGTCGTCTGCATAGTAGATGAAACCGTTGCGGACGATATCGACCGCGTAGCGGACCAGATAGTGCGCTCGAAGAAATTCGACAACGCCACATCCTGCTCCACGGAGAACAACATCATAGTCCTCGAAGCCGTTTACGACAAATGGGCGGAGGCCATGGCCAAGGCGGGCGCCGCGCTCATCAAGGAGGGCAGCCCCGACAAGGAGAAGATCGTTAAGACGCTCTGGCCCGAAACCCCTGAGAACCACAACCTGAACCGCCACATCGTGGCGCAGCCGGCCGCCGAGATCGCGCGCATGGCTGACGTGTCCGTACCCGAGGGCACGACGGTGATAATGGTAGAAGAAAATGGCGGATTTGGCAATGAGTTCCCGCTCACGGGCGAGAAGCTGTCCCCCGTTTCAGGCGTCCGCAAGGCGAAGGACTTCGACGACGCGCTGCAAAAGATGCTCTCCATCCTCGACTACCAGGGCAAGGGCCACTCGGTCAGCGTCCACACGAAGCTGGATGAGCGCGTGCAGAAGATGGGCGAGACCATCCCCGTCTGCAAGATCGTCGTGAACCAGCCCCAGTCCCTGACGAACAGCGGCAGCTGGACCTGCGGCTACCCCGTATCCATGACGCTCGGCTGCGGCACGTGGGGCCACAACAGCATCAGCCACAACGCTACATGGAAGGATCTGCTGAACTTCGTCTACGTGAGCCGCGAGATCCCAAGCTGGCAGCCCAAGGACGAGGAGCTGTTCAGCGACGAGATCCGCGCCCGCTTCGCGTAGCAAATTCCCGATAATTTTTGCACAGATAGGAGACACAGAGATAATATGAGCGACATCAAAGAAACAAGCAAAAAATACAACCTCCATTCCTGGTCGGCGCAGAAGGGCTTGGAGCCGCCCGTCATCACGAAGGCCGAGGGCATATTCTTCTGGGACGAGGACGGCAACAAATACTACGACATGAGCGCGCAGCTCGTGAACTCGAACCTCGGTCATGGCAACAAGGCGCTCATCAAGGCCATCCAGGACCAGGCCGAAAAGATGCCCTTCATCGGGCCCGGCTATTCGGTGGACGTGAGGTCGGCGGCGGCGAAGGCCATGGTTGAGATGGCTGGCCCCGCGTTTGACGGCGGCAAGGTGTTCTTCACGAACGCGGGCGCCGAGTCCAACGAGAACGCGCTGAAACTGGCGAAGCAGTACACGGGCAGGTGGAAGTTCCTCTCGATGTACAACTCGTACCACGGCTCCACGTTCGGCGCATCCGAGCTGACGGGCGAGCCGAGGCGCTTCGCTGCGGAGCCAGGCGTTCCTGGGTTCTACCACTTCGACGGCCCCTATCCGTACAGGGCGCCGGCGCAGGTCACGTTCAAGGACGAGGCCGACATGACGAAGTATTACCTCGACAGGCTCGACGAGCGCATCAGGCAGGAGGGCGAGAGCCTGATAGCAGCCATATTCGTCGAGACGGTCGTTGGCTCGAACGGCGTGCTCGTGCCGCCTGCGGGCTACCTCTCGGGCGTGAAGAAGCTCTGCGAGAAATACGGGATCCTGCTCGTCTGCGACGAGGTAATGGCGGGATTCTACCGCACAGGCACGAAGTTCGCGTTCCACCAGTTCGACGTTGAGCCTGACATGGTGACGTTCGCGAAGGGCTCGACCTGCGGTTACGTTCCGCTCGGCGGCGTGATCGTGAACAAGGCGATCGCGGAGCATTTTGAAGAGAACAAGATGTGGAATGGCCTGACCTATTCCGCGCACCCGATGGGCTGCGCCTGCTGCGTCGCGGCGATAGCGGAGTACGAGCGCCTTGATGTCGCGGGCAACGTGGCGAAGGTTGGCAAAGTCCTCGCGGACGAGCTGGACAAGCTGGCCGGCAAGCACAGCTGCATCGGCGAAGCGAGGCATATCGGCCTATTCGCGCAGCTGGAGCTGGTGAAGGATCAGGCGACCAAGGAGCCGATCTCCGTACCCGACGCGGTAAAGGTGGTAGGCATGCTGAAAAAGAAGGGCTTCGCCACCTACAACAACCTGAACGGCATCATGGTAGCGCCGCCCCTCATCATCACGGAGAGCGAGCTGAAAGAAGGCCTCGCCATCCTGGACGAAGTGCTGAGCGAAGTGGATGCTTGGTGATGTAGCATAGGCATACACCGTCATTGCGGTCTACGCGCCGCGATCCATTGCTTTTGCTTGCGGCCTGGGTT
>JAIRPC010000054.1 GCA_031257215.1 Eubacteriales Family XIII. Incertae Sedis bacterium | reverse complement strand
TTTTTCATTATTTACACCCTGCGTACATCTGTTATGCTTTCTATTTGGCGCAGGGTTCTTACCATTTTCTGTACCTGTTGCTTGCCCGTTATTGACAGCGTTAGCAGGATGTGTGCCGTGCCGTCTGGGTCCAGCGATAGCTTCGCGCCTGAGATGTTCACGTCCATGTCCGCGCATTTGCGCGAGATGTCCGAGAACAGCCCCTTGCGATCCTCCGCGGTAATCGAGAAGTCGGCGTCGAAGCTCCCGCCCGCGCCGCCGTCGTTCCACTCCACCGCCATAAGCCGCCCGCGATCCTCCTCCCTCACATTCCGCATGTTCGGACAGTCCGTCCTGTGTACCGACACGCCGCTGCCCTTCGTGACAAAGCCTATGATCTCGTCGCCAGGAACGGGCCCGCAGCACCGCGCCAGCCTGACCAGCGGGTTCTCCACGCCCTCTATCACCACCGCACCCGTCGGCACGTAGGATTTCTTGCTCTGCTTCGCCGCCTTTGCAAGCAGCTCGGCATCCCTGGCCGCTTCGCCTGCGGCGGACGCGCTCTTTTCCTCGTCGTAAAGCTCTTGCAAGGCGGCGATCACCTTGCTCACAGGCACGCCGCCGTAGCTGATCGACGTGAACAGCTCGTCCGTGGCCGCGTATTTCATGGACTTCGCCACCTTCGCGAGCCACGCGTTGCGGATGAAATCGTGCGGGTCGTAGCCCTTGCGCTTCACCGATTTTTCGAGCAGATCCTTGCCGCGCTCCACGTTCTGCGAGCGATCCTGCTTTTTCAGCCACGACCTTATCTTCGACCGCGCGTTGTTGCTCTTGGCTATTTGGAGCCAGTCAATGCTCGGCCCCGACGAGTTGTTCGACGTTATTATCTCGACGATCTCGCCGTTTTCAAGCCTGTGGTCGAGCGGCACCATCTTCGCGTTCACCTTCGCGCCAACGCATTTCGCGCCTATGTCCGTATGTATCTTGAACGCGAAGTCCAGCGGCGTGGAGCCTGCGGGCAGCTCTATTACCTTGCCTTTCGGCGTGAACACGTAGACCTGGCTCGCGAAGAGATCCATGCGCAGGGTTTCCATGAACTCCCGCGGGTCGTGCATGTCCTTGTTCCATTCCAGCGTCTGGCGAAGCCACGCGAGCTTCAACTCCTCCTGGTCGCCGCTGACGCCCTCCTTGTATTTCCAGTGCGCCGCGATACCGTATTCCGCGACGCGGTGCATGGCCCATGTGCGTATCTGCACCTCGAACGGCTGACCGTTCTCGCCCAGCACCGTGGTGTGTATCGACTGGTAGCGGTTCGGCTTCGGGGACGCCACATAGTCCTTGAACCGCCCCGATATGGGCGTCCAGAGGGCGTGAACCGTGCCTAGCACCGAGTAGCAGTCCTGCACCGTATCCACTATGACGCGCACCGCCGTCAGGTCGAATATCTCGTCGATCGACTTGTGCTGGTACTTCATCTTCGAGTAGATGCTGTAAAAATGCTTCGACCGCCCCTTTATCTCGTAATTTATTTCAAGCTCGTCAAGCGCCGCCTTGATGTCCTCCGATGTCTTGTCTATGGCCGCCTGCCGCTCGTCCTTCTTCTCCTTGACCAGCTCCACCAGCTTGTAGTAATGCTCTGGGTCAAGGTTTTTGAGCGCGATATCCTCCAACTCGAATTTTATCGTGTATATGCCGAGCCTGCTGGCCAGCGGCGCGTAGATTTCGAGAGTTTCCCTGCATTTCTCCGAGATCTGCGACTTGTTCATGTAGTTGATCGTGCGGAGGTTGTGCAGGCGGTCGGCCAGCTTGATGATCAGCACCCTTATGTCCTTCGACATGGCGAGGAACATCTTGCGCAGGTTTTCCGCCTGGCGCTCCTCGCGGCTGTCGAAGGACAGGCTGCCGAGCTTCGTAACGCCGCCTACTAGCAGGGCTATGTCCTCACCGAAATCATGCTCGACATCCTCGATCCCGTAAGGGGTGTCCTCTACGGAATCGTGCAACAGGCCCGCCACAATGGTGCGCTCGTCCATGCCGAGCTCTGCGAGGATTTTCGCGACCTCGACGGGATGTATGAGGTAAGGCTCGCCTGACTTCCGCAACTGCCCTTCGTGCATTTGCTCCGCCTTTTTGTATGCCAGCTCAATCAGCCCAATATCTATATTCGGATTGATGCCTAGCAGTTCACCGAGAAATACCTCTAATTCCGCCATATATTATCTACATGCCGCCATTATATAGCTATACAACCGCGCCACCGCTCCGTGAAGAGGACTTGCGCTTGCGCTTGCTTTTCTTGCTGTGGCCTCTCGCTCCGCCACCGCCGCCTGTGGGCGGTTTTTTGCCGCCGCCGTTGCGGGAATCGTCGTCCGAGCCGGACTTGCCGCTGCGCAGCTCTTCCTCGCGCTCGGCCATGCTCTTCCTGCCGCCGCCGGGCACGTCTTTCAGCCCCTTGGCTTCCGCCTCGGCGCGCAGTTTCGCTTCGGCCTCGTCTTTCTTGGCCTTCTTCGCGGCCTTGGCTGCCGCCACGCTCTCCTCGTACTTCGTGCGCGCGCGCCTGTGGCCCATGACGCCCTCGCCGCCCTCGCCAATATGTGTCAGCTCGTAGTAGACGGGGCTGGCGATAAAGATGGACGAGCACGCGCCCGCCAAAATGCCGATAAGGAGCGGCACTGTGAACTCGCGTATCGTGTCCCCGCCGAATATGATGAGCGGCACGATGACGATAACCGTTGAAGTTACTGTCATCAAGCTCCTGACAAGGGTCTGGTTGACGCTCTTGTCTATCAGGTCAGGCAGTGGCATGCGCCCGCTGAGAGTCCCGAAATTCTCCCTGATTCGGTCGAATATGACTATCGTGTCGTTGATGGAATAACCGACGACGGTCAGGACGGCCGCTATGAACGGGTTGTTGACCGTGATATTGAACAGCCCGTACATGGCGAACAGTATCGCTACGTCGTGGAACACCGCGATAATGGACGCGACGCCGAACCGCCACCTGAACCTCACGCTGATGTAGATGAGCATGAACAGCGCGGCCCACAGCACCGCCTGGATCGCCTTGTCCGTCAGCATCCGCCCGATGGACGGGCCGAACAGCTCGAAGGATTTGACGCTGTCCTCGCCGAGGCTGTACTCTTTCAGGAATCCGTCGAGGAATTTGGCGCGCTCGTCCGAGTCCAGCGCCTTCGTTGTCTTGATGATGACGCCCTCGCCGCTATCGTCGCTGTACCTGACCACCTCGCCGTCGTCGATGCCGTTCTTCGCGAGGGCCTTTTTGATGTCGCTGTCAGGCACCTGCTTCTCCATGCTGATTTGGAGCCGCGTGCCGCCAGAGAAATCTATGCCCTCGTTGCCGAATTTGATGTTCTGGTTGTCCCTGCCGTGATAGAGGCCGACGCTGATGCCGATCACCAACACCGCTATTGTCACAATGTAGAAAATCTTCCTGAACTTGATGATCTGGAATTTGTGGCGCAGCTCCGTGTGCTGATCCGCTTCGCCCTCCCTGACGCCGAGCAGGGCAGGCTTTCTCAGGAACGGCGCTTCGAGGAAGGTGTCCGTATACACGTTGGCTACGAGCAGGGCTGTGATAAGCCCGATAATGATGCCGCTGGCCAGCGTGAACGCGAAGCCCCTGACCGGGCCCGTGCCGAGCTGGTAGAGGACAACAGCCGCTATGATGGTCGTTATCTGGGAGTCGAGAACCGCGGAGAGAGCCTTCTTGAAGCCGTCCCTGCGGGCGAGCCTTATCGTCTTGCCGTGGCCGACCTCCTCCCTTATCCTCGAAATGACAATGACGTTCGCGTCCACCGCCATTCCTATGGACAGCACTATGCCCGCTATGCCTGGCAGGGTCAGTACCGCCCCGCTCACCGTGAGCCACCACAGCACGAGCGGCACGTAGAGCAGGAGCGCGATATTCGCGGCAAGCCCGAACAGCCTGTACATGACGAGCATGAGCAGGAGCACGAGTATGATGCCTATGATGCCGCCCTTGACGCTGTCGTTCAGCGCGCCCATGCCTATGCTCGCGCCGATCTGGGAGGTTTCAACCTCAGTCAGCTCCACGGGCAACGCACCGCCCCTGATGAGCATTGCGAGGTTCGACGCCTCGTCACGCGTGAACTCCTCAATGATGGCGCTGGGCGCGTCTATCGGCCCCTCGTTGACGCTCGGCGCGGAAATGATCTCGTTGTCGAGCACTATGATGATCTGGTTGGCGCTGATCGCGAAATGCTCTGGGTTCGTGAGCACGTTGCCGCTCTTGTCCAGATATTTGGGCACGTTTTCCTCTTCGTCCACCGCGCCGGATGAAGTGGTGGCGGCGGCTCCCGACGTAGCGGACTCCGTTGCCGCGCCCGTCGCCTGTTCTGCCGCGGCGCCGGTTACGGCGGCTTCCGTGGCCGCCGGCTCAGCCGTTGCCGCGCCAGTGGTAGCGCCTACCGCCGCGTCAGTCGCTATGACCTCAGGCGCGACAGGGGCGCCGTCGTTCTCGGCATTTGCCTGCTCCGCCGCCGCAGCCTCTTCCTCGGTGAGCTGCGTCATAACCTGGTCGGACGTTATAGTCTGGTTGTACGCGGCAGTGGTCGCGTCGAGGAATTTCTTCTGACCCTCCGCCTTGAATTGGAGCGTCACGACATATTTGGAGGACTTGCTCGACCTCTCCACGCCCGACGTGTCGATATCGGCGCCCGACAGGGCATCCGAACCGTCAGCCAGCAAAAACCTCAGCTGCGCGGTCTTGCCGACGGTTTCTATCGCGGCCTGCGCGTCCTCCGCGCCGGGGAGCTCCACCCGAATGCGGTTTTCGCCCTCTATCGTAACGATAGGCTCGGAAAGCCCCATAGCGTTGACGCGGTTCTCTATGATCGAGCGTGTCCGCTCCATGACATCGCTTATCTGATCCTGCGCGATATCGTCCGTCTTCGCTTCCATGACCACGTAGACGCCGCCCTTGATGTCAAGGCCCAGCTTGATGTCCTTGCTGATCGGGCCTATCGTCTTGCCGCCTATCGGGCCAATGCCGTGGAGCGTAGCCACCCAAATCAACACAATCAGCGCAGTCAGCGCAACCGCTATTACCTTCTTTGCCATCGAATCACCCCTGTTACTGTCCTGTTTCCTTCTTTTATCGTATTAACTGTCAATTTATTTCGTGTCCTCGTCTGCACCTTCGCCGTTGCTCTCGCCTTCGTCGTCCGCGGATTTGAATCCGAGCCGCCTTGGGCGCTTCACGGTCTTGGGCGCTTCTTCCTGCTCATCCTCGTCGTCCTTCGCCTCGGTCTTTTCAGGACGGCTCTTCGCCGCGCCTTTCTCGTCAACCTTCGACACAGCCCACTTCATGAACTCCATCCTAACCTTGTCCGGCCCCACTTCTATCATGATGGTTTCGTCCGATATGCGCACGATCTTGCCTTTCAGCCCGCCTATGGTAGTAATCCTGTCGCCAGGCTTGACGGCCGACCTCATCTGTTCGACCTCTTTCTGCTTCTTGCGCTGCGGGCGTATCATGACAAAATACATGACCGCGAATATCAGCACGAGCATGATGATGGGCATGAAGCCACCGCCCGCGCTGCTGCTGCCGCTGCCGCCGCTTGAAGTCCCCGTGCCCATGCAACCGCTGAGGGAAGCCATCACTGCAATAACCGATACAAGTCCGAGAAACCTTTTCATTAATAATTCCTTTCATATAAACACGAGTGTACATCTCCTGACGCTTTGCGCGACTTGGAATATTATATCGCAAAAACGGCGGCAATAAAAGAACGATAGCGAAAATTTTGGCTTTCGTGCATTTTTTTCTTGCAAAGCGGTATCGCCATGTGCTATTATATAATCCGCTGAGCCGGCGTGGCGGAATTGGCAGACGCGCCGGATTCAAAATCCGGTGGTGGCAACATCGTATCGGTTCGACCCCGATCGCCGGTACCACAAGGATAACAGCGAAACAACAGCGCAGGATTTTTTTTCGCAGGTCGTGCAAATGCAAACGAACGACGGTAGAGTGCCACGCGGCAAAGCCGCTGCACTCCTCGAATGGGACGTACCAACGACAGCAAGCTGTCGGGTTACGTCCGCAAGGAAGGCGCGTACATAGACGTACGTAACTGACGAGAGAGAGCGGCATTTGCGCGAGATGCGGAAAAAAGACAAGCTGCGGTCATGGCGGAATTGGCAGACGCGCACGGTTGAGGGCCGTGTGCCGCAAGGCGTGGAAGTTCGAGTCTTCTTGACCGCACCAAATCGAAAAAGCCCGAGGGTACATATCCTCGGGCTTTTTTCGAATGTTATAATAAGCCATCAAGCGAACGAATACACAGTTTCGCTCTCGAATACCTCGCCTGCGCGGTAATGCGCGGACGGGAAATGCGCGTGGTGCGGCGAGTCAGGATAAAACTGTGTTTCAAGGCAGAATCCCCCATTGCGTTTATATACCCTCCCACCCTTTCCAGGGCGGCTTCCGTCCAGGTAATTGCCCGTGTATAGCTGCACCCCAGGCATGTCCGAATAGACCTCCATACTTATCCCAGTAGCCTCCGAGCGCGCCTCCGCGACAAACGCAAGCTCCCCTGGCGGGCGCACGCAGCCAGTCGCACCGCCGATGGCATAGTTATGGTCAAACCCGCTGACGAGCCTCACCTGTTGCTCGTCCGAGCCGATGTCGCGCCCTATCTTCTTTCCCTGCGAGAAATCCAGCGCCGTGCCGCCTACATCCAGCAGCTTGCCAGTCGGTATGGCGTCAGCGTCCACCTCCGTCACCTGCGCGGAGCCCAGACGCAGCCAATGTTCGAGGATATCGCCCGCGCCCGCGCCGGACAGATTGAAATAAGAGTGGTTCGTCAAATTGAAAACCGTCTCGCGGTCAGAAACGGCGCGGTAAGATATATGCACGGCATTGTCGTCCGTGAGCCGATAGCGAACCTCCACGTCGGCTGCGCCAGGGAAGCCCTGGTCCATATCGGGGCTGTGCAGGCTGAACGTGACAGCATTGCCGCTATCGTCGGCGCGCGCGTTCCAAATCCTCTGGTGCCAGCCGTCCGAGCCGCCGTGCAGGGTGTG
>JAIRPC010000045.1 GCA_031257215.1 Eubacteriales Family XIII. Incertae Sedis bacterium | reverse complement strand
ATCATCACGAATTCAGACGGCAGGCCGTAGACCTGCAACCGCGCGCCTATCGAGTCAATCATCCCGAACAGCAGACACGCAAGCCAGCTGATGAATGGGTTCGCGCCCGCGAAGAACATAGCCGCTATGCCCATGAAGCCCCTGCCGCTGACGATGGTTGGGATGAAGAAATTCGCGTAGCCGAGCGAAAGGTGCGCACCCGCAAGGCCGCCGACCACGCCCGAAAACAGCAGCGCGTAGAATTTCGTCCTGTTGATGTTGATGCCCGCCGTCTCCGCCGCCGCCTCGTTCAGCCCGACGCTCTGCAGGCGAAGCCCGCTAGCCGTGTGGTTCAGATAGAAGCGCAACATGAAAACCATGGCGATAGCCAGGATTTCAAACAGCGAATAATCATTGAACAGGCTGTCGAGCACGGGGCTTGATTCCAGCGCCGGTATGTGTATGTCGGGAAGCGTCTGAAGGTCGTCGGGCTTGAAGCTGCCCCTGATGCCAAACAGCATACTCAGCAAAAAGATGGACAGAGACACCGCGAAGATGTTTATGGTCATGCCAACAGCGAATACGTCTGCCCCGAATTTCAGATGCGCCACGCCGATGACATAGGCGACCAGTGCGCCCGCGCCCGCCGCGCAGAGAACCGCCAAAACAGGGCTGCCGCTGAAATGGCTGACGACGATGGCGCTGAACGCGCCCAAGGTCATGATGCCTTCGATTCCGACGTTCAGCACACCGGACTTCTGCGTGATAATGACTGCCACAGCCGCAAGCAGGATAGGAGTCGAATGCCGAATGGCGGTGTGGATCAGATTGTACGAGAGAACGCTTTCCAATATTTCCATTATTCCACACCCTCCTGTACTTCATTCCCTGGCGCTATGACCGCGCCTTGCTTCCTCTCTTTGAAGAAATTGATGATCCAGTCCATGGACGTGATGAGGATGAACAGCGTGATGATAATGTCCACGAGCGAGGACTCCATGCCCGTAAACCGCTGCATGCCCAGCGCGCCGTTGCGGAGGAACGCGATAAGGAAGGACATAATGGGCAGCATTTTTATATCGCCCTTGGATATCAGCGCCGCGAGCATTCCGAAAAATCCTATCTCTGACGAGAAGCCGTTCAAAAACGCGTGGTGGACGCCCAGCACCTGCACGCAACCCGCTATGCCCGCGATGCCGCCGCTGATGAACATGCCCGCCAGTATGGCCATCCCCGTCTTGATGCCGATGTATTCGGAGAACACGGGGTTCGCTCCAGTGTTCCGCAGCTTGAAGCCCGCCGTAGTCCGGCGCAGCATGAAGAACATTAGCGCGAATATGCCGATGGCCACGAACAATCCCGTGTTCGCCTTGCTCGATTCGAAGAACCAGGCCAGCTTGACCTGATCCGCCACAGGCGGCGTGATGGAGATGCCCGTGCCTGCCGAGAGCGGGCCGTTGACCAGATACTGCGTTATCAGTATCGCCACATAGTTCAGCAGAATGGTCGTGCAGATCTCGTTCACCTTGAGGCGCACTGCCAGCACTCCGGAAATCAGCGCCCACACGCCGCCCGCCAAAACGGCGAACGCGAAACACATCAGCATATGCAACGGCGCGGGGAGCTGCGCAAACGTGAACCCAACCCACGCCGACGCGATGGCGCCGAGATACATCTGGCCCTCAACGCCGACGTTGAAAAGCTTCACGACGCTGGCCATGTAGAACGCAATCGCCGTGATGAATATCGGGACGAATTTTTCGAGCGTGCCGCCGAAATTCATCTGCCCGACGAAAGCGCATTTCAAAAGCTGCCTGTACACCTCTATCGGGTTTTCGCCGATGGCAATCAGTATGACAGCGCCAACAGCAAAAGCGACCACCACCGAGAGCAGTACGTTCAGATAGTTGTTGTTGCCTATAATGCGCCTAAACATCCGCCGCGCCCCCCATCATCATCAGACCGATCCTGCGTTCATCTGCATCGTCCGCATCCACCATTCCCGCGATCTTGCCCTCGTACATTACCATTATCCGGTCGGAGAGCGCCATCACCTCCTCCAGCTCGGCGGAGATAAGGAGTACTGACTTGCCCTCCGACCGTGATGCGTCATAAAAAAACAACGTCGAAATGATATTCGTTGCGTCAAAATAAAACAACGTCGAACGGCAGCCTCCTTTCATGCATCCGCCAGCGGCAATTACGACGTGCCCAGCTTGTACAGCTCATTATACACCCTTTTCATTTCCCGCTGGAGTTCGGCGGGGTTCAGTCTTGAGAATGTCTCTGCCAGCCGCCGCTTCTCGCCCTCTGGGATGTACTCCGAAGCAAGCGCCCTCCTGTACGGGGTTGTGGGCGTGTCGTACTTTTTTGTCACGCGCGCCCCGTCCCTCTCCTTGCCCGTGAGCTTTGTTGACGGCAGGAAGAAGTTCACAAGAAGCCTGAGCAGCCCGTAGTATTCGTTGAGCAGCTTTAGGGCAGCCTTGCCTTCATAGCGCGCATAGCCGATATGCCTGCGCACAAGCGACCAGTTCTTCTGCTCCACGTGGCAGCCGTCGTTCTTCTTGTTCGGCCTCCCTCGTGTGAAGCATATATGGGAATCCCTGCAATACCTATAAAGCTCGTGGTTGATGAACTCGGAGCCGTTGTCCGAGTCGATGCCCAGGTATGGGAACGGCTGCCTTGCCTCGGCATCCACAAGCCCCTCGAATACGTGCTTCTGCGCTTTGTTTATGACAGCGACCGGCTCCGTCCACCCCGTGCATATGTCGGTGATGTTGAGCGTGTTTATGTACTCCCCGGCCGTGCTCGTGCCGCAGTGCGCCACAAGGTCTATCTCCACGTACCCGGGGATTGCGTCGCCCCACTCCGTGCCGTGCCGGAGCGGTATGTCCCTTTTCAGCAGGGTGCCGGGCTTCGTGGCCGATATCCCACGCAGCACCGTCTTTGCGCGGTCCGGCGCAAGGCGCCTGTCCATCGTGGACGCGGACATGGAGCGCAGCTGCGCCTCAACGTCCGCGGTGCATTCTATCTCGCCGTGCGCGATGAGCGCGTCCAGCATGTCGCCCATGCCTGCGGCGAGCCGCTTTCCGCATGCGAAGTCCATGCACGCCCAGACCATCCTGAGCGGGGCGTCGACATCAGGCCCGTATACCGTCTTTCTCCCCCGCTTTTTCGGCGGGCCTTTGCAACCCTGGTTGCCAGCGCCGCATTCCGACAGCAGGCGCGCGGCCCTGTCCCTTGAAAGCCCCGTTGCCTGGCATACCCCGTCGAGGATTTCGCCCTTGGCCTTCTTCGCAGACTTGCGGTACCTCTTTTTCTGTTTCCCGATTACTTCGTTTCGCGCTTTCATTCCTATTTTCGCCATACCCGCACCTCCGCTAAAATGGTACAGGATTTCGGCGTTGTTTTTTTATGAGGCAACGAATGCTGTTTCGACGTTATTTTTTATGAGGCAATGCGAACCGTTGCATCCGCGGCGGAAAGATTGTATAATATTATAGCGTTTTGCTTTTGGCTATTGTTGCTTTTTGCGGGGCGCGTACATCCGAATAAGGGCATTCTGTGCCCGTGCTCTCTGCTCCGGCCTTGGGTCGGGGCCATTCAGCCCGAAGGGAGGTGAAACAATGAATCGTTATGAGATCATGTATATCATCGCGGCTGCGCTCGACGATGAAGCCAAGGACGCCGTCATGGAGATGGTGGAAGGCATCATCGCGGACGGCGGCGAGGTCGTGAACACGGAACGGATCGGTCTGCGCAAGCTGGCGTACCCCATCCGCAAGAAGAACGAGGGCTACTACGTGCTCGTAGAGTTCAACGCGCCCGCGGATCTTCCGAAAGAACTCGACCGCAGGCTCAGGATATCGGACGACGTAGTGCGTCATCTGATCATCAACCGCGACGACGACAAAGACGTCAGCAAAGATGTCGCTGGCGATGATGTCGCGTAGGCGCATCAAAGGAGGAATGAGATGAACCTCGTTGTATTGGTAGGGAATCTGACCCGCGACCCGGAGGTCAGGTATACGCAGAGCGGCATGGCTGTCGCGAACATCAACATTGCGGTCAACAGGGTGTCCCCGAAGGATGGGGGTCCCGATTCGGACTTTTTCCGCGTGACGGTGTTTGGCAAGCAGGCCGAGAATGTCGAGCGTTATCTGTCCAAGGGCAAGAAGGTCGGCGTCGAGGGCCGGATTCAGAACGACAATTACGAGAAGGATGGGCAGAAGATCTACCGCGATACTATTATCGCGAACAGGGTGGAGTTCCTGAGCCCCAGGGGCAGCGGCGAGGGCGGCTCACGCA
The DNA here is from genome assembly GCA_031257215.1 of Eubacteriales Family XIII. Incertae Sedis bacterium. Classification (GTDB taxonomy): domain Bacteria; phylum Bacillota; class Clostridia; order Peptostreptococcales; family Anaerovoracaceae; genus JAIRPC01. The sequence goes on along the minus strand of JAIRPC010000045.1, from coordinate 8,308 downwards.
GCGTACCCGACTGGTCGGATCCGTTCGATCCCGCGCCCGCAGGCTCGCGGCAGCCAGCCCCAGAGGCCTCCGCGCCACAGGCGGCGCCCGCAAGCGCGGCGCAGCAGCCCCCGACAGGGTTCAGCGCGTTGGAGGACGACGAGGACGACCTGCCCTTCTAGTAAATGCTTGCCTTTTTTCCGTTTCGCGTCGTTGCTGTTCGCGTGTACGTGCTCACGTACGTCTAAGTACGCTCCGCTCGCACCCGCTCACGCGCCTAGCGAAACGAAAAAAATTCGGCGCATTTATGGCGCGTTATGCATCATTAACGCTAAGTTACTGAATAAGTTACATTTATCAAGGAGATATTATGGAAAGACAAAGACGCGGCTCAATGGGCGGCATGCGCAAGAAAAAAGTGTGCCAGTTCTGTGCCGACAAAAGTTTGAGAATCGACTACAAGGATGTCGATGTGCTCTCGAAGTTCATAACGGACAGGGGCAAGATACTGCCGAAGCGCGTGACAGGCACGTGCGCCATGCACCAACGCGAGGTCGCGCGCGCGATCAAGCGTTCCAGGATCGTGGCGCTCCTGCCATACGTCAGGGACTAAGGGCCAGGCGGGGCGCACGGGAGCTATGAGATGAACGACAGGATACATGTCAGGATTGTGCTGCCGTACATCATAAGCGCGGTGATTTTGTTTTTGCCGGGGCTTATCTTTCTGTTCGCCCGTGAGTCCATGCCGCCATATTATGGGAACACGCTCCACCCCGCCGACTACATCCTCGGCTCGTGCGCGGCGGTTTACCTGATTCTGTGCATCGTTATTCGGTCGCGCCAGAAGCGCTGGATCAGCGCTTTTATCGAGGGCGTCGAAAACGAGGTCGAGGATACCGTCAGGTATTCGGTACGGAACCACCCCCTGCCCATCTGCATTGTCGGCAGGGAGGGCAAGCTCATGCTCACGAACGACAAGTTCAAGAAGTATTTTGCGGACGCGAAGGTTCTCAAAACCGACATCAAGGAAATAATCGGGCTGGGGCGCGACGAGCTTGACCCTGAAAAGGGGAACGGCAGGATAACGTTCAGTTCGGGCGGGAAGTCGTGGCTGGTGCTGGCGTCGTACCTGAACGGGGACGCGGATCAGAGCATCATGCTGTACTTCTTAGACTCCACCGATTACGATGAGCTGCGCGAGAGGTATGCGGACGAAAAGCAGTGCTTCTGCTATCTGTGCATAGACAATTACGAGGGCATATTATCGAAGTCTACGGACGAAAAGCGCCCGGCTGTCGCCGCGGCGCTGGAAACGGCCGTCCGCGGATGGGGCGCGAGCCTGGACGCTATCGTCATACGGGATGCGCGGGACAGATACCACCTCATATTCGACACGGCACATTTCCGCGAGCTTGAAGCGGGTAAGTTCTCGGTCCTTGACACGGTCAGGAAGATAGAAACCGACGCGGATTTCCCGGCGTCCCTAAGCATTGGCGTGGGCGTGGGCGGAGGCAGCCTCGCGGAAGCGGAGGACTACGCGGCGTTCGCGCTTGACCTTGCGCTGGGGCGCGGCGGCGACCAGGCGGTGGTCAAGGCTGACGATGACGTCAGGTATTACGGCGGCAAGGTCCAGGTCATCGAGTCGCGCAACAAGGGCAAGTCGCGGGTGATGTCACACGCGCTGAAACAGCTCCTTTCGCAGTCGTCCCGTGTTATTGTTATGGGGCACAGGCATTGCGACATGGATTCCCTCGGCGCGTCGCTCGGTGTACACCGCATAGCGTTCTCGCACAATGTCGAAGCGCATATCGTGCGCGGGGAGATCGTGTATTCTATGGAGGACGTGTTCGGCGCGGCGGCGAAGTCAGGCACGTACAGCTTCGTCAGCAGCGACGAGGCCGTGAAGCTGGCGGACGGCGACACCCTGCTCGTTATCGTGGATTCGCACACGCCCAGCATGGTCGAGTGCCCGAAGCTCATAGGCATGGCGGGGCGCGTTGTCATTATCGACCACCACCGCAAGATGAAGGATTTCATTGAGAGCGCGACGCTGACGTTCATGGAGCCGGGCGCTTCATCCACGTCGGAGCTTATTGCGGAAATAATGCAGTACGACGACAAGGTCGGCAGGATCGGCAAGCTCGAAGCCAACCTCATGCTTGCGGGCATTATCGTGGACACGAACAATTTCTCCGTCAAGACGGGGACGCGCACCTTCGAGGCCGCCAGCTGGCTCAGGAACAACGGGGCGGACAGCATGACGGTGCGGGAATATTTGCAGAGCGACATGGAGGACTTCAAGCAGAGGGCGAACATTATCGCCAACGCGGATTTCTCCATCAGCGGCATAGCGATATCCCGCAACGAGGGCGTACACATGAACTCGCAGCTCATAGTGGCGCAGGCGGCGGACGAGCTGCTCGACATCAAGGGCATCAAGGCGAGCTTCGTCGTCGGCGAAACGAAAGGCGAGGTGGTAGTCAGCGCGAGGTCGCTGGGGACGCTCAACGTCCAGATGATGATGGAGCGGCTCGGCGGCGGCGGCCACATAACCATGGCGGCGGCGCAGGTGCCAGGTGCCACGCAGGACGAAGTAATAATGAAGCTGAAAGAGCTGATAAAGGAAAACTATGAACAGGAATTGTGATTGAGGAAACTCATGAACAGAAACCGCAGTGCAGCGGCGATTATCGCGAAAACACGTGCATTGCGAATGGAGGGCAAAACATATGCAAGTTATATTATTGGAAAATCTGGAAGGTAAAGGCGCTTCGGGCGACGTGATCAAGGTCGCGGACGGCTATGCGCGCAATTACCTGATACCGAGAAACATCGCGATACTCGCGACGGACTCGAACATCAAAACGTTGGAGCACAGGCGCGCGAAGCTGGCGGAGCGCAAGGCGCAGGATATCGAGGCGGCGGAAGCGGTCAAGGCGAAAATCGACAGCCAGAGCATCACGTTCGAGGCGAAGTCGGGCGAAGCCGGCAGGCTTTTCGGGTCGATCACGTCGCAGGATGTGGCGGACGCCATCCACGAGCATTTCGGCGTCTACGTGGACAAGCGCAAGATCACGGACGGCACGCCCATCAAGACGGTCGGCGTACACCCCGTAACGATCCGCATCTTCCCAGAGGTGAGCGCGGTCATGAGGATACTCGTCGGCACGCCTGAGGAAATCGAGGCGGCTGAGGCTGCGGCGAAGCTGGCGGCTGAGAAAGCGGCCGCGCGCGCGGCGGCGGAAGCGGAAGCTGCGGCCAGGGCAGAGGAAGAAGCGGCGGCTGCTGCGGCGGCGGCTGACGCGGCTGCGGACTATCGCGGCGACGACGAGGACGAGGAATGGTCGTTCGACAGGCCAGCGCCGAAGGCCGAGGAAGCCGAGGCAGCTGTGGCACCCGCCGAAGCGGAGGCCGAAGCCGAGGCCGATACGGACGGCACGGACGCTGACGCAGAGCCTGCCGGCGAGGAAGCCAGCGAAGCCGCCGAGTAATCGGACGCAAGGAGTCAAAACATGGCGGAACGTGAATACCCACATTCCGATGATGCCGAAAGGTCGGTGCTGGGCGCGGCAATGCAGAGCAAGGACGCCTTGGCTTCCGTGCTTGAAGTGCTGGGCAAGAGCGATTTTTTCGCGGCCGCCCACGCCGAGCTGTTCGACGCTATGGCGACGCTGCACGCGGACGGGCAGGTCGTGGACGTGGTTACGCTGTCGGAGCTTTTGCGGCGGCGCAACAAGCTCGGCTTCTGCGGCGGCGCGGAATACCTGACGGGACTGCCGCACGCGGCCCCGTCACCGTCGGGCGCGAAGCAGTACGCGCAGATTGTGAAAGAAAAGGCGTTGCTGCGGGAGCTTATCAAATACGGCGAGAGGACAGCGGCGGAGTCGTTCTCGGATGACAGGCCCGCCAACGAGGTGCTCGCGAACGCGCAGGACAAGATCTACCAGATCGCGCTCAGCTCGACGAAGGGCGACTATGTTCGCGCTCGCGACGGCTTCGAGATGGTGACGGTCGAAACGGAGGCCTTCTACAATTCGGACAGGAAGCTGCGCGGGCTGTCTACGGGGTTCACGAAGCTCGACGAGAAGACGAGCGGCTTCCAAAAGCAGGATCTCATCATTCTCGCGGCAAGGCCTAGCATGGGCAAGACGGCGCTGGCGCTATGTTTCGCGCTGAACGCCGCCATGAACGAGGACGCGACGGTCATGTTTTTCAGCCTGGAAATGGGCGTGAAGCCTGTTATCCAAAGGCTAGTCAGCATTGTGGCGGGCATAGAGATGAAGAGCATCAGGGACGGCAGCTTCAACGCCAGCCCCGCTGATCTGAAAAGCTACAACAAGGCCGCCGAAACGTTCCGCGACATGAAGCTGTTTATCGACGATACGTCGGGCATCTCGGTGGACGTGATGACGAGCAAATGCCTGCGGCTCAGGCAGGAGCAGAAAGGCATAGATCTCGTAATAATAGACTATCTGCAACTGATGGAGATGACTGGCTCTGACAGGCCCGACAACAGGACGCTCGAAATCGCGGCGATATCGCGGCGATTGAAGCAGATGGCGAAGGAGCTGGACTGCCCCGTTATCGTGCTTTCCCAGCTTTCGCGCGACGTGGAGAAGCGCAGCGGCAGCCCGGTGCTGTCCGACCTGCGCGACTCGGGCGCTATCGAGCAGGACGGCGACCTCATCATGTTCATACACAACAAGAGCGAAAAAGAGGAAAAGGCCGACAACGAGGACAGCAGATACGGCGGCGATTTCAGCTATAACCGCGAAACCATGCGGCAGCTTCTGATACTGAAACACCGCCAGGGCGAAACGGGCGAGGTGCTGTTGTCGTGGGTGGGCAGGTACACGAAGTTCGCCAACCTGGACTACGGCAGCTACGACTCCGCGCCCAGCGACGATTACGGCGGCGGGTTCGACGGCGGCTACGACGGCGGCTATGGCGGCGACGGCTACACAGCGGACGAAGACCCACCGTGGTAAGGCGGCGGTCGCGACCCGCGATGTAGAGAGCGATAACTTGAAAAGGAAAGCCCGCTTGAATCTTCCCCTTCGGGGAGGCAGGGTTGCGGAGCAACCCGTCGTAAGTGGGCAGCGCCACCTCCGAGTATGGAATGGCGATAACGATAAAGTTGAGGGATTAGTTATGAATAATTACAACACAACGGCGATCATTGGCGCACAGTGGGGCGACGAGGGCAAGGGCAAAATTATCGACTATCTGTCCGCGCGCGCGGATGTCGTGGTGCGCGCGCAGGGCGGCAACAACGCGGGCCACACGGTGGTGGCGGACGGCAAGAAATACGCGCTGCACCTCATACCGTCGGGCGTTCTGCGCCCGGGCGCGGTGAACATCATAGGGAATGGCGTGGTGTTCGACCCCGCTGGTTTTTTCGGCGAGATAGCGACGCTCGAAGCGGACGGCGTGGACTGCTCGAATATCTATGTGAGCGACCGCGCCCATATAGTGTTCCCGTGGCACAGGGAGCTTGACAGGCTTTCGGAGAAAGCCGCGGGCGCGGGGGGCATCGGCACGACGATGCGCGGCATTGGGCCGTGCTACACGGACAAGGCGGCAAGGACCGGCCTGCGTGTCTGCGACATGGGTGACATCGGCCTGTTCAGGGAGAAAATCGCGGCCGCAGTAGAGGAAAAAAATAAAATTATTGAGAATATATACCACGCAGAACCGCTGCGCAAGGCGGAGATCGTGGAGGAATACGCGGGCTATGCGGAGCGGTTGAAGCCTATGATCGCCGATGCGGGCGTCATGGTCTACGACGCTGTCGCGGCGGGCAAAGCGGTGTTGTTCGAGGGTGCGCAGGGAGTTATGCTCGACCTTGACCTCGGGACCTACCCCTATGTCACGTCCTCGCACCCAGGCGCGGGAGGGTTTATCGTCGGCGCTGGGATAGGCCCGCATATGATAGGCGAGATAGTCGGCATAGTGAAGGCCTACACCACGCGGGTGGGCGCGGGGCCCATGGTGACGGAGCTTCTCGACGCCGACGGCGACGCGATACGCGAGGCGGGGCACGAGTACGGGACTACTACGGGCAGGCCCAGGCGCTGTGGATGGTTCGACGGCGTTGCGGTGAAGCACTCGGTTCGCGCGAACGGCATTACGGGGATCGCGCTCATGCTGCTTGACGTGCTGGGCGGGTTCGACGAGATCAAGCTGTGCCACGCCTACGAAACGCCAGGCGGCGGCGGCACGGAGCATTTCCCCGCGTCGCTCGATTTTATCGGCGGGTGCAAGCCCGTCTACAAGACTATGAAAGGATGGCGCTCGGACATCTCCGGCATCTCGTCGTATGACGCGCTGCCCGGCGAGGCCCGCGCCTATGTGGAGGAAGTGGAGCGCATATGCGGCGCGCCCGTCAAGATGGTGTCGGTCGGGCCGGGGCGCGAGCAGACGATAATCCGCGAAGAGGTGCTGTGAGCTATATTGTCGAGAACCACGCGAACTATTACCTGGACGACACGCAGGTGCCGAACTGGTTCATAGCGGAGTATCTGCCGGGCGCTCCTGGAGACTTCGTGAAGGTGTATATCTATGCGTATATGCGGGCGGCGCGGCGCGACGCGGCGTCGAACGAGTCGATAGCCCGCGAGCTGGGGCTGGCGTTGGAGGATGTGCTGGCGGCGTGGACTTATTTCGAGGGCAGGGGGCTGGTGCGCAAGCGCTATCCCGACGCTTCGGACTCTATGCACTACGACGTGGTTTTCGCGGACATGAAGCCGCGCTTTGGGGCGGCGTGCGGCGCGGACGCTTCGGACTCCGCGGATTTGGAGCCGCTTGGCGGCGGCAGCGGTGAGCGGCTGAACACGGCGCTGCGCGACGTGGACGTGAGGGACATGTTCCGCGAGATAGAGCGCCTGAACGGCAGGGCGCTGGCGGGCGCGGATATCGCCAAGGTCGGCGCGCTGCTCGACGGAGGCGCTTCGCCACAGCTGGTCACGTTCGCCTACAAATACTGTGCGGAGCGCAGGAAGAGCACTCGTGCGGCGTATGTTGCGGAGGTGGTGCGCAGCTGGCAGGAGAGCGGGGTCATAACGCCAGAGGATGCGGAGGGCCATCTGCTGGACACGGACATGCGGATGGATCAATACCGCCAAATCATGAAAGCACTGGGCCTACACATTTCGTCCATAACCGACGCGGAGAAGCAGGTGTTCGACAGGTGGCTGGGCGAGATGGGCTTCACTATGGACGAGGTGCTGGCGGCGGCTGGCAAGGCGGCAGGCAAGCGCAACAAATTTGACTACGTGAAGAAAATTCTTGAAAGCGACTATGAGGGCATGACCTCTGGCGGGCTGGCCAGCGTGCCAGGCGGCAGGGCGCGGCGGGGCGGCAGCGCGGCGGGGCAGCGCGAGAGGTATTACGCCGAAACGCGGGCGCGCGCGGAGGCGGAGGCGGAAGCCCACAGGCGCGAGGTCTACGCGAAGCTCCCGAACGTGGAGGCCATAGACAGGGACATAGCAAGGCTGAATATGGAATCGGTCAGCGCGATAATGTCGCGCTCGGACAGCGGCCGCGCTGAGTCGGCCAGGATAGCGGCGGCGATAGAGAAGAAGCTGTCGGAAAAGGCGGCGGCAATGGGCGGCGCGGGGTTCGCCGCGGACTACATGGAGACAAAATACCGTTGCGCGATATGCCGCGACACAGGGATAAAAGACGATGGCGGAGCCTGCCGGTGTTTTGCTGCTGGGTCCCGCTAGTATTATCGCCGTTATGAAAGACCGTCTAGTTCGTCTTTGGAGATGCCAGTGTATTTGCTGATGGTGGCGGCGTCCATGCCGTCAGCTTTCATCTGGCGAGCGATGATGGTAGCCTTTTGCTTTTCGCCGTGTTTGAACCCACGCTTTTCGCCGCGCTTCTCGCCGATTTCTATTCCCTCGTCACGGCCCTCGTCCCTGTTCGCTTTCAGCGACCACTGCCATTTGTCCTCGGCCTCGGCCAGCCTCTGCTCGCGCTCGTCCGCGCTCAGGCGGCGTATCGTCGCGACTACCTTGCCAAGTTCAATGCCCTCTTTGGCCAACGCTTCCATCTCGCACTCCTTTCTCGCTTTCATGAGCCTCAGCCATCGCCAGAGCTGCGTGTCGTCGCTCGCGTCCGGCAGTTTCGGAAGTTCCAGCGTGTGTATCTCCTGCATGTCCGACAATAGTGTCCCATTGTCTTTATTATACCACTTCTCCATTTTGTACTGTTCATTGAATACCCCTCGGAGGGGGCGCTGCCCCCTTCCGACGGGTTCGCTTCGCGAACCCTGCCTCCCCCGAAGATGATGATTTGAGTGGGGCTGTCGTGTTCAGTTGCCTGG
>JAIRPC010000154.1 GCA_031257215.1 Eubacteriales Family XIII. Incertae Sedis bacterium | reverse complement strand
GCATCTGTTCCAGTTATTCTATTATCATCCAATGATGGTATATGTAACATCGCTGTCACCTCCCAATTCGTAAATGAAAACTTCTTCGAGCGACATTGGCACCATGTCGAATATGAGCGGGCGGTTTTCGTCGCGCCAGCGCACGAGGGACTCGCGGCCGCCTTTCACTATCAGGTGGTCTACCGAGCCGATGCTGCTGAACTGCCGCACGTCAAGCGCGTCATAGACTCCGCTGGGCTTTTTTGACGCGTCGCCGAACGAAACTTGCAGCTTGTGCGTGTCCGAGGTCAGGTCGTCCAGCTCGCGTTCGAGCTTCATCTCGCCGTGGTCAATGATCCCGATGGTGTCGCAGAACCCCTCCATCTCGCGCAGGTTGTGCGATGACACGAGGGTGGTCATGCCGCGGTCGGCGGACGCGCCCACTATGTATTCCCAGATCTTCTTGCGCATGATGGGGTCGAGCCCGTCGATAGGCTCGTCGAGCAACAGGTAGTCAGGCGTGGTCGCCAGCGACAGCGCGAACACGGCCTGCTTCCTCATGCCTTTCGAGAATTTCGAGATCTTCACCTTGTTCGGCAGCCCGAACTCCGCCACCATCTTTTCGAGCAGCGAGCCGTCCCAGCGGCTGTAAAGCCCAGAATAGAGGTTCGCGGCTTCTTTGATGTTGTACGCCGAGAAAAACGACAGGTCGTCGGGGATGAACGCCGTGCGATCCTTCGCCGCCACCTCGTCCGAGATCGAACGGCCGCCGATATGGATCGTGCCGCTGTCAGAGCCAAGCACCCCCGCGATCAGCTTCAATATAGTGGTTTTCCCCGCGCCGTTAGTGCCGACCAGCCCGTATATCGAGCCGCCTTTCACGGTCATGTCTATGCCTGAAAGCGCGTGGAAATCGTCAAAGCTCTTGACAAGCCCTCTTATCTCTATCATTTGTTTTCACCTCCGCTTATTGCTGTAACATTTGTCGCGCCCGCCGCGCTTGCCGCCTTTGGCGCACCGCCTGCCAAGCCCGCGCCTCCAAGCGCGGCCAGCTCCTCGTCCACTATCTGCCGCGTGCTTCCTATGTCGCGGGTCAGGTAGTAAAGCTCACGCACTATCGCCGCGAGCCGCACGCGCACCTCGTAGATAAGCGCGGGGTCGGGCGCAGCGGCGCTCGGCGCTGACGCGAATGTGCCCTTTCCCGCCACCGTGTAGATATAGCCCTGCCGTTCCAGCTCGCGGAAGGCTTTCTGCACCGTGTTCGGGTTGACCGTCAAAAGCTTTGACAGGTCGCGCACGGAGGGCAGCTTCGCGTCCGGGGTTATCACCCCTGCAAGGATCTGCCCCTTCATGTTGTCCACCACCTGCTCATATATTGAGCGATGGCTTTTTAGGTCGATTTCAAACATTTTTCCGTTCCCTTCTGATGGCCGCTCCGACCTAATGATTTTCTGCGCAGATGCCGGGCTGTGCCATGTGATTATAGTGTACTATATCGCGCAGTACACTGTCAAGGGGGTTTTGGAATATTTTTATTAATTTTTATGGAGATGTCGACGGGAAATCGCCTTTTCAATGGAATTAAATATAAAAAAAAGGAAGCTGCAGTCTCCCTTGGCTTCCTTTGCCTATGTCTATGCTATGCTGTGCGGGGCTTTGTCAGTCCGTCTCCTGCGAGGATTTGTAGTCTGCCACCACCTTCTGCGATATCTGCGCCGGCACCTCCTCGTAGCGCTCGAAGCGCATGGTGAAGCTGCCGCGCGCCTGCGTCATAGAGCGCAGGTTGATCGCGTATTTGAACATCTCCGCGAGGGGGGCCTCCGCCACCAGCTTCTGCCCGCCGCCTGCCTGCGGCTCCATGCCGAGTATCTTGCCGCGGCGCTTGTTCATGTCGCCCATCACGTCGCCCATGTATTCGTCTGGCACGTGTATCTCGATATGCTGCACGGGTTCCAGCAGTATGGGCTTCGCTTCCTCCATGCCCTTCTTGAACGCCAGCGACGCGGCCACCTTGAACGCCATTTCGTTGGAATCGACGTCGTGATACGAGCCGTCGTACAGCACCGCCTTGATGTTCACCACCTTGCTGCCCGAGAGCGGGCCCTTGACCATGCTTTCTTTCAGGCCCTTTTCGACCGCTGGCACGTACTGCTTCGGGACTGAGCCGCCGAACAGCTCCTCGCTGAACTCGAACTCCTCGGTTGACGGCGAGAACTTGATATGCACGTCGCCGTACTGGCCCGCGCCGCCCGACTGTTTCTTGTGCTTGCCCTGCACGTCGGCCGTGCCGCGTATGGTTTCACGATACGGCACCTTCGGGTCTATCTGGTCTACCTCGACCTTGAAGCGCTCGCGCAGCTTGGTCGCGATGATGCCGATCTGTATCTCGCCCTGCCCGTGCAGCAGTATCTGCCCTGTTTCCGCGTTGTGCTCGACCGAAAAGGACGGATCCTCGTCGCGCAGCCTTGTGAGCCCGTTGCCGATCTTCTCTTCCTCGCCCTTGGCCCTCGGCACGATCGCCGTTATAAGGGTCGGGTCTGGCAGATCCACAGGCGGGAATTTCACGATATGCGCCTTGTCGCAGAGGGTGTCGCCCGTATGCGTGAATTGGAGCTTCGCGGCGGCGCAGATGTCCCCCGCCACGACCTCTGGCGCTTCGACCTGGGTCTTGCCGCGCATGAACGAAATCGCGCCAAGCTTTTCGGGCTTGTCGGCTTTGGTGTTATATGCTTCAAGCCCCTTGGATATCTTGCCTGAAATAACCTTGATGAACGATATCTTTCCGCTCTGCGGGTCGGATACGGTCTTGAACACGAACGCCGCAAGAGGCCCGTCCGCGCTTCGCTCGACCTCAATGTCGGCATCCGAGCCGTCCTTGGCCGCATACGGAGCGTGCTCCGCCGGCGCAGGGACGTATTTCAGGATCGCGTCCAGGAATTCAATGATGCCCTCCTGCCCTATCGCGCTCGACTTGAACACGAGCGCAACATCGCCAGTCGCGATGCCGGAGGCAAGCCCTTTCACAAAATCGTCTTCGGGAAGCTCGCCGTCTTCGAGGTATTTGTCGAGCAGGGCTTCGTCCGTGCCAGCCACCGCTTCCATCAGCTCGTCCTTGTCGTCGAGCGACGCTACGGAGGTGCCGAATTTTTCTTTCAGTCCCGCCATGACCTGCGCCACGTCCACGTTCTCCTTGTCGGTTTTGTTAATGAGAAAAAGGCGCGGCATGGCCAGCGTCTTGCAGACGTTCCACGCTTTCTCAGTGCCGACCTGCACTCCCGCGGAAGCGTCCACGACTATGACTGCGGCTTCGGCGGCGCGCGCCGCACCCGCGACCTCGCCCGCAAAATCGAAGAACCCTGGGGCATCGATGAAGTTTATCTTTGTCTTGTTGTACTCAACTGGCACGACGGTCGCGGCTATGGAATAGCCCTTCTCTATCTCCGTCTTTTCGTAGTCGGACACGGTATTGCCGTCCTCGACTTTCCCCATCCTGGTCACCGCGCCCGTTTTCGCGAGAGCGGCCTCGACAACAGTCGTCTTGCCGCTGCCGCCGTGACCAAGCAACACCACGTTCCTGATTTGATCGCTGGAATAACCTTTCATAAGTTCCATCCCTTCCTGAACGCCCCGGCAAAGGGGGCACCACCACCGCCTGCCGAAATCCAAAACCGAAATACTCGGCAGGAATATCACTGCTTCCGCGGCGCGGGCTTCGGCGCGTACTGCGGCGAAAGCCTAGGTGCGAGCCAAGCACGGGCTGCGTACTAATTATTCTACATTATACACGGGGGTGCGTACAAGGGTTAATTTTTTTT
>JAIRPC010000116.1 GCA_031257215.1 Eubacteriales Family XIII. Incertae Sedis bacterium | reverse complement strand
TTCCCGCCAGAGCCGAACGGCTATCTCCATATAGGACACGCCAAAGCCATTTGCCTGAATTTCACGACCGCCAAAAAATACGGCGGCAAATGCAATCTGCGCTTCGACGACACGAACCCCATCAAGGAAGATACGGAATATGTCGAGTCCATAGAGAACGATGTGCGCTGGCTCGGCTTCGAATGGGACGAGCTGTGCTTCGCGTCCGATTATTTCGGCAGGATGTACGAATGCGCGGCGGAGCTAATCAAGCGCGGCAAGGCGTATGTGGACGACCAGAGCGCGGACGAGATAAAGCGGACGCGCGGGACGCTGACCGAGCCTGGGCAGGACAGCCCGCACAGGGACAGGGGCGCGGAGGAAAGCCTGCGTCTGTTCGACGAGATGAAGCGGGGGATATACGCGGACGGCGAGAAGGTTCTGCGCGCGAGGATAGACATGGCGGCGCCGAACATCAACCTGCGCGACCCCGTTATCTACCGCATATCGCACAGCGAGCACCACAATACGGGCGGGGAATGGTGCGTGTACCCCATGTATGATTTCGCGCACCCGATAGAGGACGCGATAGAGGGCGTGACGCACTCGCTCTGCACGATGGAGTTCGAGGACCACAGGCCTCTCTATGACTGGGTGCTTGAAGCCCTGGAATGGGAGCTTCCCCCGCGCCAGATAGAGTTCGCGCGGCTGAATCTGACGAACACGGTCATGAGCAAGCGCTACCTGAAAGCCCTGGTGGACGACGGCTCGGTGGACGGCTGGGACGATCCGCGCATGCCGACACTTGCGGGGCTTCGCAGGCGCGGCTATACGCCCGAGGCGATCCGCGCTTTTTGCGAGGGCATAGGCGTTGCGAAAGCGAACAGCGTCGTGGATATCGGCTATCTCGAACATTGCGTCCGCGAGGATTTGAAAGCGAAGGTAGAAAGCCGCAACGTGGTGTTCGACCCCGTGAAGGTCGTGATAACGAATTGGGGGGATGGCGCGGAGATTGCGCCTGCCGATGGCGACAGCGCGGGCGGTTCAAAGACGCTTCTCGAAGACGCGGAGATGGAGAACAACCGCGAAGCGCCCGAGCTTGGGACGCGCACCGTACCATTTGGGCGCGAGCTGTGGATAGACGGCGCGGACTTTATGGAGGATCCGCCGAAAAAATATTTCCGCATGTACCTCGGCAACGAGGTGCGGTTCAAGGGCGCGTATTTTGTTACATGCCATTCGGTGGTCAAGGACGCGGACGGCCGTGTAACGGAGCTGCACTGCACCTACGACCCCGCTACGCACAGCGGCTCGGGCTTCGAGGGGCGCAAGGTCAAGGGCACCATCCACTGGGTGGAAGCGTCAACCGCCGTGGAGATAACCGTGCGCGAGTACGGCTACCTCATGACGGAGGGCGAGGATGGCGAGAGCGTGCGCAACGCCGACTCCGTGCGCGAGATGAAATGCTACGCCGAGCCGTCCGTTGCGGGCGCGCGGGCGGGCGAGAGGTTCCAGTTCTTCCGCCACGGGTACTACGTCGCGGACGAGGGGCTGACGGACTCCGCGCCTGGCGGAGCGAAAGTGTTCAACCAGATAGTTGGGCTGAAAAGCTCGTGGAAATAACAGCGGCGCCGGCAGGGTAGGCAGCGCCATCCGCGCATCGGCAATGAGGCAAAGCGCGGGCGTTACGGCAAAATGACGATTAGAAAAAATTATAATTAATGAGAACAATTGGAGCATAACATGGATTATTACAAAGCGTCAATGGAGATGCACAGGAAGCACAGGGGCAAGCTCGAAGTGGGCGTCAAGGTGTCCGTCGCGAGCAAGGACGACCTCTCGACGGCATACACGCCGGGCGTCGCGCAGCCCTGCGTGGAGATATCGGAGCACCCCGAAGCAGCGTACAGCCTCACGATCAAGGCGAACACCGTCGCGGTGGTTTCGGACGGGTCGGCGGTGCTGGGGCTCGGCATTATCGGCGGGCGGGCCTGCCTGCCGGTCATGGAGGGCAAGGCGGTGCTGTTCAAGGAGTTCGGCGGCGTTGACGCTTTCCCGATCTGCCTTGACACGCAGGACACCGATGAGATCGTCGAAACGGTCAAGCGCATCGCGCCCACCTTCGGCGGCATCAATTTGGAGGATATCTCCGCTCCGCGCTGCTTCGAGGTCGAGCGCAGGCTCAAAGAGGAGCTGGACATACCCGTGTTCCACGACGACCAGCACGGCACGGCGGTGGTCGTGAGCGCGGCGGTCATCAACGCGTTCAAGGTCTTGGGCAAGCCGCTCTGTGAGGTCAGCGCGGTTATCAACGGCGCGGGCGCGGCGGGGACGGCCGTCCTGAAAATGCTGCGCAACCTCGGCGTGTACGACGTGGTAGTCTGCGACAGCAAAGGGATTATTTCAAAAGACAGGCTTGCGGAGCTGGGCGCGGGCAAGATGGACATATTGGAGCTGTCCAACAAGGACAACCTGGCGGGAGACCTTGCGGACGCGGTGCGCGGCAGGAATCTTTTCATAGGCGTTTCCGTGCCAAAGGTGCTAACGCCAGAGATGGTGGAGAGCATGGGGGAGGGCGCGGTCATATTCGCGATGTCGAACCCCGAGCCAGAGATCATGCCCGACCTGGCGCGGAAAGCGGGGGCGAGCATAGTCGGCACAGGGCGCTCGGATTTCCCGAACCAGATCAACAATGTGCTAGTGTTCCCGGGCATATTCAAGGGGGCGCTGGCGGCGCGGGCGACTGACATCACAGAGGACATGAAGGTGGCGGCGGCATACGCGCTGGCGGGCCTGGTGCCTGACAGCGAGCTGTCGGCGGACTGCGTGCTGCCGCCGGCATTCAAGCCAGGCGTAGCGGAAGCGATAGCCATGGCAGTCGCGAAAGCGTGGAAAGCGTCGTTGTAGATCCCGCTGTGCAAGGGCACGGCGTATGCAAAAAAAGAGCGGCCACGCCTGTGCTGGCTAACCGCTCTTTTTCTTTTTGCTAATTTAGGCACATGCGTGAAAGGCTGTGCCCGCCTATGCTTATTCCAGCCTGCTGCGCTTTGCCGACGCGGTCAATGCCGCGTTCAGCACGATGGCTACTACCGCGAGCGCACTCAGCATGATGAAGGTCGTGTTGTAGCTGCCGCCCGCGCTCTCCTGCAATTTCGCCGCTATGATGGGTCCTATGATGGCGGCTGGCGCGAGGCAGAAGGTGCCTGCCGCGAAATTGACGGGGTAGAATTTCGGGCCGAAGAACTTCGCCGTCGTCGCGGACATCAGCGCGGGTGAGCCGCCGTAGCTGATCCCGATGAGGGGCAACCCTACGAAGATGAACGCGGCGGCCCCGGTCAGCGCGCCCGCGAGCAGCGACAGCCCGCCTATGAGCATGATGGCATTGTCGATATACAGGGCCTTCATCCTGCCCAGCTTGTCAAACAGCGCCCCGTTGATGGGGCGGCCGAATCCGTTGAACACAGACACGACAAGCCCGAGCGTGGCGATAGCCCCGAAGGTTTCGGCTATCTGCGCCGCGCTGCCGATAACGAGCAGGCCGCCCGCGCAGACCGCGACGTTCCACAAGAAGAATATCCAGAACGCGGGAGTCCTGAGCGTTTCGCCGAGCCGATAGTCC
>JAIRPC010000032.1 GCA_031257215.1 Eubacteriales Family XIII. Incertae Sedis bacterium | reverse complement strand
ATATAATTGAAGAAATCCACGTACCTCTTTTCGCCGCTGCCGACCAGCACGAAGCCCACGTCCTCGGCGAGCAATTCCTCCAAAACGTGCTGTACCAGGTCAAGCCCTTTCTGCGAGGTGAGCCGCGTCACCATGCAGATGATCGGCGAGGTGAGTTTTAGCCCCATGTTGAAGCTGTCGCGGATATCCTTTTTACATTCGCGCTTTCCCGACTGGCGGTTGCAATCGAAATTCGCCGCGATCGCCTTGTCGTAATACGGATCGAAATCCCTCTGGTCAATGCCGTTCAGGATGCCGTGCAGATCGCCCTGCCGCGCGCGGAGAATCCCCTCCATGCCCATCCCGAAGAACGGGTCCATCAGCTCCCGCGCGTAGGTCGGGCTGACGGTCGTAATGCGGTCGGCAAAGACGAGCGCCCCTTTCATCATGTTCGCCGCGCCGTCGTGTTCGACGAATTCGGGTGTGTAATACCTCTTCGGAACGGACAGCACATCCTGCATGAGCTTGAAGCCCATCTGCCCCTGGAACTTGATGTTGTGGATCGTAAAAACCGTCTTGATATGGCCTATGTCCGTAAGGCCGAGCTGCGTCCTGAGCAGCATGGGTATCATGCCAGTGTGCCAGTCGTTGCAGTGGAGTATGTCGGGCTTGAACTCTATGAACGGCAGAGCCGCGAGAACCGCCCTGCAAAAATACAGATACTGCTCGGACTCGGGATCGCCGCCCTTGTATACCGCGCCGCCGAAATAGTCCTCGTTGTCAATAAAATAATAGCGGATGCCGCCCTCGATGAGCGTCTGGATGCCCATGTATTTTTTGCGCCACCCAAGCCCTATCTCGGTTTCGGCTATGGTTTCAAGCTCGCCCTGGTGTTCCTCCTTGACTGCGGCGTGCTTCGGAAGCATCACCGCGACATCCACGCCCTGCTGCGCGAGCGCCCTCGGAAGCGCGTACGCGACATCCGCAAGACCGCCGGTCTTGACGAAAGGGAGGGCTTCGGAAGCGACCAAAAGCACCCTCAAACCACGGCACCCTTCTGTATGATCATAGGATATTCGGCACTGCCGACAAGGCGCGTCCTGTTGCGCACCACCACGTTCTTGTCTATTACTATATTCTCCAACTCCGCGTCGTCGTTTATCTCCGCGCCAGGCAGGATAATGCTGTTCTTGACCGTCGTGCCCTTTCCGATATATACCCCTCGGAACAGCACGCTGTCCTCTACCTCGCCCTCTATGATACAGCCGTTCGCGACTATGCTGTTCTTGACGGACGCCGTGGACAGGTAGCGCGCGGGCACCTCGTCCTTGACCTTCGTGTAGATGCGGTGCGCCCCCTGGAAGAGCTTCTTCTGGATGTCCGCGTCGAGAAAATCCATGTTCGTCTTGTAGTATGAAGCGACATTGTGCAGCCTGCTGACATAGCCCTTGTACTCGTAGCCCATCATCTTGATCCGTCCCAGGTTGTTGCGCAGCATCCCGTCAAAGAAATGGTAATCGCCCCTGGCGATGGACTCGTCCACGAGATGCACGAGCAGATCCCTGCGGATGATGTACGCGCCCATAGTAAGGCAGCCGAGCGACGAGCGCGGCACGTCCATCTCCATGCGGTTGACCTCGCCGTTTTTCTTGACGCCGATCCTCGTGTCCTCATACCTCTTGCCCTGCCACCTGTCGCAGGATAGCTTGGTGTAGAGAATCGTGATATCCGCGTCGGTGCCGACATGGAAATCCATGATATCGTCGTAGGTGGTGTTGTAGATGGTGCGGCTGTCGCTGACGATGCAGTATTGCTGCTTGGCGCGCTTCAAATAATCCATGCTGCTTTTCAGCGCCTCGACCGCACCGCGGTACACGCCTGGGTTGTCCCTGTTCGCAAATGGCGTCAGGAAGAACAGGCCGTCGCTCTTGCGCGAGAGATCCCACGCCTTGCCCGAACCCAGATGGTCCATCAGGGAATTGTAGTTCCTGCTGGCTATGACCGCCACGTTTCTAATTCCAGAATTTACCATATTCGATAGAGGGAAATCTATGACCCTGTACCTGCCGCCGACAGGCAGGGCGCCCACCGACCGCTGGTCCACCAGCTCCCTCAGGTCAAAGACCTGTTCGCCCGCGTATATCAAACCGAAAGCATCGCCCCTCATCAGCGCACCTCCTTTCCATTGCTGTTGCCGCGAGTCCCCGCCGCCCTGCCGTTCGCTTTTTTCGCGGCGGGCTTTTTGGCAGCGGACCTCGCGGCTGGCTTCGCGCTGCTCTTGCTCGCGCTGACCGCGGTCTTTGGCTTGGCGCTGCTCTTGCTCGCGGCCACTGCGGCGGCCGGCTTGGCGCCATTCTTGTTCGCGCCCTCCGTGCTTGCCGCGACCGCTGGCACGGTTTCCGAAACGCCCACCTGCTCGCTTGCCGCCACTGACGCGCCGTCGCCTATGACAGCTTTCTTTCCTATGACAGCTATCTTGTGGGCCGCGCTCGCGTAGTCGCCTATGCGGCAGCCCTTGCCTATCCTGACCTCCTCGTCGATAATGCTCATGTCCACGACGCTTCCCTCGCCGATCTCGCTCTCGGTCATTATGATGCTGTCCCGCACGACCGCGTTCTTCGCCACGGTCACGCCGCTGGAAAGTATGCTGTTGATAACCGTGCCGTAGATATGGCAGCCCTCGCTTATCATGCTGTTCGTGATGACCGCGCCCGCGTCAACGTAGTGCGGCGGCTCGTTCGGGTTGCGCGAGAGTATTCGCCATGGGTTGTCGTAGAGGTTCAGCGGCGGGTAGTCTTGAAGCAGCTCCATGTTGGCTTCCCAAAGCGACCGTATCGTCCCGACGTCTTTCCAGTAACCCGAATACTCGTAGGCGAAAAGCCGCTCCTTGCCTTTCAGCATGGCGGGGATGATGTCCTTGCCGAAGTCGTTCGACGAGCTTTCGTCCGCCGCGTCGGCTTCGAGGTATTTTTTCAGCACGGGCCACGAGAAAGCGTAGACGCCCATCGACGCGAGGTTGCTCTTGGGCCGCTCTGGCTTTTCCTCAAACTGTTTTATGCGAAGCTCCTTGTCTGTTATCATTATTCCAAACCTGCTGGCTTCCTCAATTGGCACGGGCAGAACAGCTATGGTCGCGTCGGCCTCCTTCGCCCTGTGCTGGTTGATGAGCCAGTCGTAATTCATCTTGTATATATGGTCGCCCGACAACACCACCAGGTATTCCGGGTCGAACTGCTCGATAAAAAACATGTTCTGATAGATCGCGTCAGCGGTCCCGCTGTACCATTTGCCCGACTTGCCCTTAACGTAGGGCGGCAGGACGAAGGCCCCGCCAGTCAGCGAATCGAGGTCCCAAGGCGAGCCGTTGCCGATATACGTGTTCAGCTCCAACGGCTGGTACTGCGTCAGGACGCCAACCGCGTCAATGCCTGAATGGACGCAGTTGGACAGCGGAAAATCAATGATGCGGTATTTCCCTCCATACGTCACGGCAGGCTTCGCGCGTTCATGCGTCAGCACTCCGAGGCGGCTGCCCTGCCCTCCGGCGAGCAGCATTGCGACAGTCCTTTTCTTTCTATACATAGCCCAATCCCCTTCCCGATCATCTGCCAAAGGCAGCCGAGATCACACCACCGATATTGCTACGATAACTTAGTATTATGATGATATTATATCACGCCGAATTGCCGTTGCGCGGTTTTTATTGGCG
>JAIRPC010000028.1 GCA_031257215.1 Eubacteriales Family XIII. Incertae Sedis bacterium | reverse complement strand
ACCTCGGCCTGCCCCTGCTGCATCTTCGTCTCCTGGATGCAGTAGGCGTCGGCATCCTCAGCCGCGCAAAAATCAAGGAAGCCCTTCTTCAAAGCGGCTCGCAGTCCATTGACATTCCAGGTTACCATTCTCATGACACTCTCCATTGCTTGTCTTTTTTCCGTTTGGCGTTGTTGCTGCTCGCGTGTGCGTGCTCACGTACCACAAAGTACGCTCCGCTCGCACCCGCTCGCGCGCCTAGCCAAACGAAAAAAATCCTGCGCAAAATAAAAAAATACGTCACACCGTAAGGCTGCCGTCCGGCAGCTGCTTTATCTGCTTGTTGTATACGCGCCGCAAGAACGTTGCCGACATGGCCAGCGCGGCTATCTCCGCTATCGGGAATGCGTACCATACGGAGTCAACCCCAAAATTCGCCAATAATATATACGCAAGCGGCAGTATGAACCCGAGCTGCCTGACTATCGATATGATCATCGCGAATATGCCGTGCGCCGTAGCCTGGAAAAGCGTAACGCACACTATCGTGAACGCGGCGGGGATATACGAAATGCTTATCGCCCTGAGCGCATGCACGCCCATATCCATCATATCGGGCGACGCGCTGAACAGCGACATGATCTGCTCTGGCAAGAGCCAAAAGAGCGCCACGCCCACCGCCATTATTATCATGGCGATCTTGATGGCGAGCTTGAACGTTGCCATGAGCCTGCGCCTGTTGCGAGCGCCGAAATTGTAGCCTATTATCGGAAGCGCGCCCTGCCCCATACCTATCACGGGAAGCACCACGAAAGTCTGTATGCGGAAATACACCCCTAGCACAGCTACCGCCATATCGCCCGCGGCCTTCGGAAGACAGTACAGGAGTATCGCGTTCAGGCCGCTGATGAGGAACGACTGTATCGACACCATGATGATAGACGGGGCACCTACCGCGAGGATATCGCCTATGGTGCGCCCTTTCACGCGGAAGCCACGAAAATGCACGCTGACCGCATGCTCGTTTTTCACGAACATAACTACCGCGATAACCATAGCGACGCACTGCCCTGTAACGGCCACAAGGCCCGCTCCCATGATGCCGAGCCGCGGTGCGCCTAGCTGACCAATGATGAAGATGGGCGCGAGTATGGCGTTCAGTCCCGCGCCGACAGAGTTGAATATCATCGGGTGTATCATGTCGCCCGTCGCCTGCATGATGCGTTCGATGCATATCGAAAAGCACATGAATACCGAGCCCACCGCGACTATGCGCAGGTATGTGACCGCCATTGAAAGTATCTCAGCGTCGCTCGTGAACAGGCGCAGGAACGGCTCTGTGCCGAAAAGCCCGAACGCGGCAAATATGACCCAGCACACCAACGCGAGAAAAAATCCGTGCGTCGCGGCGGAGTCCGCTTCGTCCTGTTTCTTTTCGCCAAGCCGCCTGGATATCAGCGAAGCGTTGCCCACGCCCAGCCCGATGCATATGGCCATCATGAACATCTGCGCGGGAAAAGCGAGCGTAACCGCCGTGAGCGGCTTCTCGGTCACGGACAGCTGTGCCACAAAAATGCTATCGATAATATTGTACAAAGCGCCCAAAAGCATCGACAGCATTGGCGGCAAGGACATCGAAAATAATAGCTTCCCGACAGGAAGCGTTCCCATCTTGTTCTCTTCATTCATTGCGATAATATTATATCACAAATCCCGTCCCGCGGCATAGGCTCGCAGGTTGATGTCCGTTGCCTTGGCAGGGACGTATTCGCGGATAAGGCTTTCCCATTCTATATCGCCCAGATCCCAGGCTTTTACAAGAGCGCCCAATAGCACTATATTCTGGGCGCGCACATTGCCAAGCCCCTCCGCTATCTCCGCCGCCTTTATCACGATAGGCTCCACGCCCGCGTCTGATATGGCTTCGACCGCGCCCGACGGGTACTCCGCCTTGCCGGTCAGCACAGGCATCGGGTATATCTCGTAATCGTCCATTATCATAATGCCGCCCTTTTTCAGGTAGGGCAGCGCGCGCAGGGCCTCCGCCTTTTCAAACGCGATAATGACATCCGCTTCTCCCATTCCTATGGTGGGGGAATAAACCTTGTCGCCGTAGCGTATCTGCGTGGTGACGCTGCCGCCGCGCTGGCTCATGCCGTGGATCTCGCTCATCTTGACATCGTAGCCGCGCTGCATGAACCCCGCGCTGAGTATTTTTGAAATCAGTATAGTCCCCTGCCCGCCGACTCCGACCAGCAGGATGCTCTGTACGCCTTTTGTATTATTCATAACTATCCCCTTTCACCCGTCGTGCCGACCTCCGCGATCGCGCCGAATTTGCACATCTGCGCACAGAGCCCGCAGGCTGTGCAGCTCGCTCGGTCGAACACCTCAGCAACGCCTTTCGCGCTCTTGCCGCTTCCGCCGCTGCCCACATCCGTTCCGGCGCCCGGCGTTCTGAACGCTATCGCGGGGCAGGCTATCTTCATGCACATCCTGCACCCTGTGCATTTTTCGGGGTCGATAACGCAGTACCTGCCAGCCGATTCTTTCGCGACCTCCTTGATGAGGACGCACGGCCTGCGCGTCACGATAACGAACGGGCCCTCACATGCCACCCCGTCGTCGATAGCCGCGCCCATGGCCACAAGGTCAAGCGGATCCACCACCCTGATCCTCTCGTCCGGAATGCCGACTGCCCGCACTATTCCCACCACATCTATGGACGGGCTCTGGTCGCCGTAGATATTCCTGCCCGTGCCCGGGTTTTGCTGATGGCCTGTCATGGCCGTGATGGAGTTGTCCAGAATAACCGCGATGACGTTCGCACCCGACACCGCAACGTCTATCAGCGAATTGATGCCCGTGTGGAAGAACGTCGAATCGCCCAGCATACCGAGCGGCTTGCGCCCATCCCCCTGCATACGCAGCGCCTTTGCCATTCCAATAATGGTCGAAAGCCCCGACCCCATGCAGATGGTGGTGTCCATACCGCAGAACGGCTCGCTGGCGCCCAACGTGTAACAACCGATATCGCCGCACGGGACTATGCTGTCCATTTTTTTGCTGACCGTGTAGAAGAACCCCCTATGCGGGCAGCCCGCGCACATCACAGGCGGGCGCGGCGGCGCGACAGCGCCTGTGCTGTACCCGCCCGCGGCAGGCTCTCCCGTCAGCGCCTCCTTGACAATGCGCGCGTCAAGCTCGTAAAGGATGGGTATCCGGTCCTTCCCGACGGGGCTGAACCCAAGCGCCCTTACCGCGTTTTCAAGATATGGGTCATTTTCCTCAATAACATAGAGCGTTTCGTATTTCGACGCGAACTCCTTGATAAGCCTGCGCGGCAGCGGGTATGTGAGGCCGAGCTTCAGGTAGCTTGCGCCGTCCCCGAATGTTTCGCGGCTGTACTGGTAGGACACGCCCGACGTGATGACGCCAACAGCCGCCCCTGCGTTTTCCTCCACGCGGTTGTACGGGCAATCGTTGGCGTATTCCTCCGCTTCCGCCAGCAATTCCTCGCGGACCCTATGCCGCGTTTTCGCGTGGACGGGCAGCATGGTGAATTTGTCCGTGCGCTTCTCGTATTTTTTTACGGGGGCATCCTGCCTTTCCCCGACCTCGACTATGCCTTTGGAATGGCATATGCGCGTGGTCATGCGGAAAAGAACCGGCGTGTCGAAGCGCTCGCTCAGCTCATACGCCCCGATCATGTATTCGCGACACTCGGCCGAATCCGACGGCTCCAGCATGAGCAGCTTCGCGTGCGGCGCATATAGCCTGTTGTCCTGCTCGTTCTGTGAGCTGTGCATGCCGGGGTCGTCCGCTGACACGATAACAAAGCCCCCGTTAACGCCCGTATAAGCGGCGGTGAATATCGGATCGGCGGCCACGTTCATGCCGACATGCTTCATCGCAGCGACGGATCTGGCGCCGCCAATCGACGCGCCGAGCGCTATCTCCACGGCAACCTTCTCGTTGCCCGCCCACTGCGCGTCAATATCGCCCTTGTA
>JAIRPC010000003.1 GCA_031257215.1 Eubacteriales Family XIII. Incertae Sedis bacterium | reverse complement strand
AGGGTTCATGATCAATATATGCCTAAGGCTGATGGACTCCGGCGTCACGAACTGGTCTTGGTATTGTTCATAGACCTGCTGGATGGCTCCCTCGGAGGGGGGCTGATCCTTGGCTACCTGTTCGCTGAACGCGTAATAATAGTACTGCGCCGCGAGATAGTCCTTAACCGTGCCCGCGGACAGGGCGCCTGACGACACCTGCTCTGCGACCGTCGGGGTCTGTATCAAAAACTGTTCGTACTGCTGCTCGATCTCCGCCGCCGCGTTTTCGGCTACGGTCTTGTCGGCTTTCTCCGCGGCGTTCTTTATCAGCACATTGTCCGCTGCGAACACAAGCATCTGGTTGCTCAGCTCCTGCTTTTTCGCGTCAGTCAGCGTATCAAGGCTGCTGCCCTGCGCCGCCGTCGCGAACGCGCAGAGCGCATCCACCTGCTTCTGGGTGATGTCCTGCCCGCCCGCCACGGCCAGCACCTCACCGCCGTCCGCGGGCTTCACCCGTCCCGTGCCGCCCGCGTTTTTGTCGTCGCAAGCCCCGAGCGGCAACGCCGCCAGCGCGACAAGCACGACGCAAATCACGAACGCTATCTGTTTTCTTGTGGATTTCATATTATCCTGTCTTTCTGCCGGAACCCGGCTATTCTCCGCAACGTTTTATCGGGCAGCCTGAACCATCGCTTCATGCCCCACAAAAGATTATTTTATCACACTCGCATTAAGTCTTTCAATCAGCGCTTCGATCTCCGCGTCAAGCTCCTCCATGCTGCCCGCCCTAACGCGCTCCACGCCCGCCGCCGCAGCTAGTGCCCTGGCCAGCGAAACGCGTATGAGCGCAAGCACCGCGCGCGGCACATGCCCGTACCTGTCGCCCAGCTCGTCCGACATCCACACCGCCTCGTCCGCGCTTGAAACGCGGGCTATGCGGTGGTAGATTTCCAGCCTGTCCGCTTCGTCCTCTATATAGCTCTCGGGGATGAACGCGTCCACGCCTATGTCGAGCTTCGGCTCGGCGGCCTGCGCGGGAGCGTTTTCGCTATCGCCTGCATCGCCCTCGCGCGGCTCGCCGTTCTCGATCGCCCTCACCGCTTCGTCCACCATGCGGCAGTACAGCTCGTAGCCCACCGCCGCCATATGCCCGTGCTGTTCGGGTCCGAGCAGATTCCCCGCGCCCCTTATTTCAAGGTCGCGCATGGCTATGCGGAAGCCCGCGCCGAACTCCGTGAACTCCCTGATGGTGCGAAGCCTTTTCTCAGCTACCTCGCTCAGCTGCTTGCCAGCCTTGTGCAACAGGTACGCGAACGCCATTCTGTTCGCCCTGCCCACGCGCCCCCTTATCTGGTAGAGCTGCGACAGCCCGAACCTATCCGCGTCGAACACGAGAACCGTATTCGCGTTCGGTATGTCTATGCCCGACTCGATAATGGTCGTGGACACGAGCACGTCGCAGCTCCCCGCGATGAAGTCGGACATGGTGCTGTCCAGCGCCGCTTCGTCCATCTGGCCATGCCCGACCGCCACACGCGCGCCTGGCACGAGCCTGGTTATTTCGCGCACCACCCTGTCTATTGACGCTATGCGGCTGACGACGGCAAACACCTGGCCGTTCCTGTCTATCTCGCGCCGCACCGTTTCCCTGATTATATCGGGGCTCTCCGCCATAACATAGGTCTGCACGGGATACCTGTCCTCCGGCGGCTCCTCTATCAGATCCATGTCGCGCACGCCGAGCAGCGACATATGGAGCGTGCGCGGTATGGGCGTAGCCGTGAGCGACAGCACATCCACGTTTTTTCGGAGCGTCTTTATCTTCTCCTTGTGCGCCACGCCGAAGCGGTGCTCCTCGTCAATAACGAGCAGCCCGAGATCTTTGAACGCGATATCGGACGAAAGCATCCTGTGCGTTCCGATAACAATATCTATGCCGCCGCCTGCTATGCCGCGCGCGATTTTTTTCTGCTCGCCCGCCGAGCGGAACCTGGACAGCATCTCCACCGTAAACGGGAAATCCTCGAACCGTTCTTTGAATGTGGCATAATGCTGGCTGGCGAGCAAGGTTGTCGGGACCAGCACCGCCGCCTGCTTTCCGTCGGCCGCGCATTTGAACACCGCCCGCAGCGCCACCTCCGTCTTGCCGTAGCCGACGTCCCCGCAGAGAAGCCGCTCCATGGGCGAGGGCTTTTCCATGTCGGCCTTTATCGACTCGATGGCTTTTAGCTGGTCGTCTGTTTCGTCGTAGGGGAACCTGTCCTCGAACTCGCGCTGCCATTCCGTGTCAGGCGTGAAAGCGTGCCCTTTTGCCATGCGCCTTTCCGCCGCGAGCGCGGCGAGCCCCGCCGCCATATGCGCGATATCCGCGCGCACGCGGGCTTTCGCGCGCTTCCACTCGCTGCCCGAGAGCTTGTTCACCCTCGGCCGCGCCTCGCCGCCGCCTATGTATTTCTGGATGAGCGACATCTGCTCGACCGGCACATAGAGATGGTCGCCGCCCGAATACCTGATTTTCAGATATTCCTTCGACGCGCCCTGTATTTCAAGGCGGTCAAGCCCCTCGTATTTGCCGATGCCGTGCGCCTCGTGTACGACGAAATCGCCAGGCGCGATATCGGAGAACGAGCCTATCGCCGCGCCGTCGCCCTTGTAGCTGCGGCGGCGCTTCGCCGCCCTGCCCGCCTTGAATATCTCGCCGTCCCAGAGCCAGACCCGCCGCGCGGTGGTTATCTCGATGCCCGAAGCCAGCTCGCCCCGAACGAACGCCAC
>JAIRPC010000093.1 GCA_031257215.1 Eubacteriales Family XIII. Incertae Sedis bacterium | reverse complement strand
ATCGCGGCCAAGCGCGCACAGGAGGTGGATGGCATCGTGAACGACATCAGCACCTCCGTCAAGTCGATTTCGGACAACCTGAAAGGCAACCTGAATTTCGCGAAGCTGGCGGCGGCGGTGGTAAATCTTAGCACGGCTGTCAAAGGATTTGTAGACAAAAAGAAATCATGACCGCATGAAATCGCGCGGTACAGGCTGGATTGTGCAATGCCGCGTGGTATTTTTTGCTTGAAGTGTTTTTCAAATTTTTTCAATTTTAGGGTTGACAACCTTGCCAATAAGTGGTATGGTATGAATATACTATTGTTAATTTGGTAATAATCGTTGCAATTCAATAGAGTTAAGGAGTCAAGAAATGAAAGCAATAGGAATAGTCAGAAAAGTTGATGAGCTTGGGCGCATCGTCCTCCCAATGGAGCTGCGCAGGACGTTCAACATCAACAAAGAAGATCCTCTCGAAATTTTTGTGGACGAGGACATGATCGTGCTGAAAAAATACGAACCCGCCTGCATCTTCTGCGGAAGCGCGGACGGCATTGAGCAGATCCACGGCAGGAACGTATGCGAACACTGCATAGGCGAGATGAAATCAATATAAACGCCAATTTGTTTGATCATTGGAAAAGGCCACCCTTGAGGGTGGCCTTTTCTATTGCGGGATAGCGCCCCGCCGAGCCGCTGCCGGCGCCGGCGGCGTTCCGATCCAATTCTATTCCGTTATCACGTTTATGATTTCTTCGCTGATGGCTTTTTTGATGCCCTTGTCTATCTCTGCCTCGGACGGGCGGCCGCCCTTTCCTTTCTTGCCGCCCTTGCCCTTTTTGCCGCCCTGGGCGGGCTTGCTCGTGCGCTTTATCTCGTCCTTTGAAAACACGTGGATGTCCGAGCTGAGCTTTTCGGGCGAGTCGTTCGTGCGCTCCTCCTCGACGAGCCGCGCCTTGACCTGGCTGAACAATATGTTCGACTCCATGACCCGCGCCTTGCCTATCGGGGTTTCGACTATCTCCCCGGGGTTCGGCATGCCCTTGCGCATCTCCTGGTAGACGTCGTTCTCGTATTTCAGGCAGCACATGAGCCTGCCGCAGCAGCCGGATATCTTGGTCGGGTTCAGCGACAGGTTCTGCACCTTTGCCATCTTTATCGAAACGGGTTCAAAATGCTGCATCCACCCGTGGCAGCATAGCGCCCTGCCGCAGCTGCCCATGCCGCCGAGCAGCTTCGCTTCGTCGCGGACGCCCACCTGCCGAAGCTCGATCCTCTTGTGGAAGGTGCTGGCCAGATCCCTGACAAGCTCGCGGAAATCCACCCTTTCGTCGGATGTGAAATAGAACACCACCTTGGCTCCGTCGAACGTGAAGTCGGCGTCGATAAGCTTCATGTCAAGCCCGTGCTGGCGGATTTTTTCCTTGCACACCGACATAGCCTCGTCGCGCTTCGCCAAATTGGCCTTGTATCTTTCGATATCGCCGTCCGTAGCTATGCGCAGCACCTTCTTGATGGACTTGCCAAACTCCTTTTCGGAAATCTCCTTGGTGCCGCCCTTGACTATCCCGTATTCACGCCCCTCGCCTGTTTCGACGATAACGGCTTCTCCGCTTCTCAGCTTCAAATCGCCAGGGTTGAAATAATACAGCTTTGTCGCTGATCTGAACCTGACATTTACCACTTTCATACAATGCTCCTCCTGCCCTGCCCTATCGCGCGGGCGAACCCTGCTTCAACCTGAGCGCCATATCGCGCAGGCAGCTCTTCTTGTTCATGCTCGAAGACCGCAGAGCGGCCCTCGTATCTTCTATTATTCCTACTCCTGCTTTCAGCGCGTCGGTGCGCCTGCCTTTCATCCTTGCCGCAATGCCTCTGCGCTCATCGCTTGCCACCAACCTTGGCTCGTGCAGCCCGACTATGATGTCGCGCAGGAAAAGCTCCATGGCGTCGAGCAAGGGGAAAGGGTCGTCCACGTATCCGTCAAGCATACGGAAAGCGGCGTGAATCGATTTTCCGAAAAGCGCGGCTGACAATATGCCCGCCGCGTCGTCGCACACGCTACGCTCAATATCCGCGCTCTCCACTCCGAGATTTATTTTCAGGCACCTGGAACGTATGGTCGCGCGCAGCGCCTCCGTGTTCGCAGCCAATAATATTATAACACTATCCCCGGGCGGTTCCTCCAATGTTTTCAGCAATTTGTTCTGCGACTGCGCGTTCATGAGATCGCCGCCGTCGATAACAGCGACCGACCTTTCCGAGGAAAACGGCTTGGTGCGCAGACGCCCGATGATATCCTTCACCTGGTCAACCTTGATCGAACCTCCGTCTGGCGAAACCCAGATGAGATCCGCCGTATTGCCGCCGTCTATCAGCCGCGCGCCCTCGTCGGTGTCACCCGCGCCGAGCCCGAGCAACAGCATGGCCGCGCGTTTCGCAAACCCTCGGCGCGATGCCTCCGTGCCGCCGCTCACGAGCAGCGCATGGGGGAATGTCCCTTCATTGTATCTCATGGATAAGGCTTCGAGTGGATTCATGCGCGTTGCCCCAGATACCCGCAGGCTATCGCCCTGACATCAGCCTGCACCTCGCCCGCGCCGCGCCGCCCGTCCACCGCCTTGACGCGGTTCGGGAATTTTTCCGCGATTTCCAGGTAGGACTCGTAGACGCGCCTGTGGTACACTATGTCCTCTGACTCTATGCGGTCGCCGCCGCAGCGCCCTATTCTGTCGAAGCAGGTTTCGGGGGGGATGTCTATGAATATGGTGAGACCGGGCATGATGCCTCCTACCGCCAGCGCGTTGATATCAGCGACAACACCGCCGAGCGCGCGGCCGCAGCCCTGGTAGGCTATACTCGAATCCACATACCTGTCGCACAGAACGACCTTACCCTGTTCGAGGGCGGGGCGAATAACCTCCGCTACGTGTTGCGCGCGCGAAGAGGCGTATAGCATGGCTTCCGTCAGGGCATCCATCTCGCGGTTCTCCGTGTCGAGCGTCAGGTCGCGGATCTTCTCGCCTATCCTCGTGCCGCCAGGCTCGCGAGTGGAGACAACCGAGTATCCCAGCCCCGTGAGGTATTCGCCCAGAAGCCGTTGCTGAGTGGATTTGCCCGAGCCGTCCGGCCCCTCGAAGCTGATGAAAGCGCCCTCGCTCATCCGCGCCTCCCCCTCCTGCCCGTGCGCCTTGGCGTATCGGCATCACCGCGGAAACCGCCGCAGCGGGTTCTGTGGCGGCGCGGGCTTTCCGCAGGGCTTGGCTCCATATTTGCGGCTTCGCTGCGGCGCAGGCGCTCTTTCTCAGCCATCTCCTTGCCCGCCACAGCGTGGTTCACCAGCGAGATGAAAAACCGAACGCCAAAATAAGCTATGGGAGCGCACAGCACAAGCACGAATATTATTTTAAGCTGTTCAATTGTCATATTGTTATTCTATCATATTGTTGCCATGAGAAACCCGTTTCGGCATTGCGAAAAACGCATCCTCCATATGCGGGCAGCCTCATACCACTACGAACCGCTGCGAACGCCGCCGCGAATCCAAAGCGTATGTGCCAGTGGATTGCGGCTCATACGGCTTGCAGTGCGCAACGGCAAAGCCGTAATCTTACAGCTTCGCCAGTTCTTTGAAATCCTGCTTCATCGTCCTGTACAGCTTCTTGTACAGCCCGAAATACGGCGCGTAGGCTTCGCCTTTCGCCCTGTCCGGCGCGCGCGCCGCGCCGCGCTTCACCACCGCCGCACAGGCCTCCTGCACCGTGGAATAGACCCCCGCGCCCACCGCCGCCAAGAGCGCCGCGCCGAGTGCCGCGCCCTCGTCCGACTGCATCCCGCTGACGGGGCAGCCGTAGAGGTCAGCCAGCATCTGCGCCCAGAGCCTGCTTTTCGAGCCGCCGCCCGTGATGGCCATATCGTCGACAGGCACGCCCATCTCCCTGAACACCTCAACGCATTCGAGCTGTGAGAACGCCACGCCCTCCATGACCGAGCGTATGAGCTGTGGGCGGCCGTGCATGGCCGACAGACCGAAGAACACGCCGCGGCAGTCGGGGTCGGGGTGGGGGCTTCTCTCGCCCATCATATAAGGAAGAAAGATGAGCCTGTCCGAGCCTGGCGCAATGCCGTCCGCGAGCCTGTCCATGATGACATAGGGGTCAACGCCCTGCTTCTCCGATTCCTGCACCTCTGACAGGCAGCAGGTGTCGCGCAGCCATTTCAGCGATATGCCCGCGCCCTGGGTGCAGCTCATGACAGTCCATTTCCCGGGCGCGCTCGCGCAGAGCGTATGCACCCTGCCCTCCGCGTCTATCTTTACCGTGTCGGACACCGCGTACACGACGGCCGACGAGCCAATGGTCGTGAATGCCGAGCCCTCGCTCACAACGCCCGTTCCGACAGCCGCCGCGGGGTTGTCGCCCGCGCCGCCCACAACTATCACGCCCTCAGGCAGGCCAGTTTCCTGCGCAGCGCGTGCGTGGACTTTGCCCGTCACATCCGGCGATTCGTGCATCTCCGCCAGCAAGCCCCTGTCTATATGCAACAGCCCAAGTATCTCGTCCGACCAATCGCGCCTGGGGATATCCATGAGCTGCATCCCCGCCGCGTCGCTGACCTCGGTGGCGAACTCGCCCGTCAGCCTGTACCTGATATAATCCTTTGGCAGCAGAATATGTGCGCATTTAGCGTAAATGTCCGGCTCGTTGTTCTGGACCCAGAGTATCTTTGCGGCGGTGAACCCCGTCATCGCGGGGTTGGCGGTGACGGCTATCAGCTTCTCGCGCCCAATCACCCTGTCCATCTGCGCCACCTCGTTCTCAGTCCTCTGGTCGCACCAGATGATCGAGGGGCGGAGAACCTCGCCGTTCCCGTCTAGCATGACGAGCCCGTGCATCTGCCCCGACAGCCCCACGCCCGCGACCTCAACAGAGCCGTGCTTCGACCTAGCTTCGCTGATGACCGCGTTCAGGCCGGCAACAGCCGCCGCCCACCAGTCCTGCGGATCCTGCTCCGCCCAGCCGTTCTGCGGCTGCGCCATCGGATAATCGCCCGTATACGAAGCCACCAGCGCGCCTCCGCAATCGAAAAGCGCCGTCTTTGTCCCAGAGGTTCCGACATCAATCCCTATTATTGCTTTCATGACTGTTCCTTTCCTTTTTGTTGACCCGTTCTTACTGACCTTTTCGTCGCGCTTTCCTCGTCTATACCGCCGCCTGCAAATTGTAGAGGTTCGCCGCGCCGATGAGCCCCGCGTCGTTGCCGAGCGCCGCGCCGACTATGGCGGTGTTCCTCGCGCTGTTCCGCGAATAGACCTTCTGTGCGACCCTTTCGCGGAGCGGCGCGAACAGCCCCTCGCCCTCGCCAGCGACCCCGCCGCCGAGGCATAGCACTTCGGGCTGAAATATGTTGATAATATTGACTGTGCCGCATGTGAGGTCGTAGATATAGGCATCCACCACGGACTTCGCAACCTCGTCGCCCGCGCGCATGGCGTCGAAAGCCGTCCTGCCGTCCACATTATTCAGATCGCCCTTTGCGTACTCCCATAATTTTGTATTTTTGTCATTCTCCATCGCTTCACGCGTGGTGATGATCAGCCCGGTCGCGCTCGCGTAGCGTTCCCAGCAGCCATGTCTGCCGCAGGCGCAGAGCCGCCCGCCGTGTCTGATGACCATATGCCCTATCTCCATAGCGGCGTAGTTGAAGCCCGCCAGCACCTTGCCGCCGATAACCGCGCCGCCGCCGATGCCCGTGCCGAGCGTTACGCAGACCGCGCTGCTGTGCCCCTTTGCCGCGCCCGCTATGTACTCGCCATAAGCGGCGGCGTTCGCGTCGTTCCCGATATGGACGGGCTTTCCGAGCCGCCCGCCGAGCATGGCGGCCAATGGCACGTCGTGCCAATAGAGGTTTGTGGCGTAGTCCACAACTCCCGTGTCCGAGTTCGCTGTGCCGGGCACGCCGACCCCGACACTGCCGACATCCTCCATGCCAATGCCTGACTCCTCCGCGGCGGCGGCGGCAAGCTCCGCCATATCCCCCACGATTTCCGCAGGCTCGCGCCCCACGCCGGTAGGCCGCGAGAGCTTCGCCAGCAGCCCGCCGCCCTCGCCCACCACGCCGACAACAATATTCGTGCCGCCAAGGTCTATGCCTATGTCGTATCTCATGTGCCTTACCTTCTATCCATCAATAATAAACAAAATTCTCCCTGCCCGGCCTGGCGGAAGCCCAGCCAAGCACCTCCGCGATGCCACGATATGTATTATATATCCGCAGACGCCATCTGTCCACAAAGCTGCATATGGCCAAAGCGAATCGCGGTGTATCGCAATGCAATACGGCATTGATTTTTTTTTGGATAGTGTTATAATAATCGTATAAAGGGTTGCCGCTTCGGTCGGCGGTCTATCCCGATTTTGTGTAGAACCGCCCTCACGATTGAAGGCGGTTTTGTCTATCTGTCTTTCCTATTGAGCAAGGAGAGAACGACCACAACGGTTATAGCTACTGATATCTGAACATTGATGTCCACTGCAACTATTATATCCATAGTGCCACCTCCTTTGAGCGTTTATAATGCTAACGGAAGTGGGACAGCACCGCCTAACGGCAACCCTCTTGCATTATACTATTATTACATAAAAAATTCAATATGATATTTAATTATTTTTATTGCTTTTTTTCCCTTTATATATAAAGTATTCCTACTCTGTCCACAAATCCGCGGCACTCACATCCTATGACCCCGCACCCACGCCATGATATAATCAATACGAATGATTTATTGGCTTTTGGTGGAACAATATTTTTGTGGGAAGGGCTCGACTGATTGATATGCGTGTAGAAAATCTCAGCGGCGAGGGTAGGCAGCGGCTTGGCGATCTTTTGGTCGGCGTGTCTATGACGCTGTGGGGCACCTCATATTTTCTGTCCGACCGCGCCCTTGACGGGTTCGGACCGTTCACGCTGACCGCCGTGCGCTTCTCGCTGGCTTTCGCCATACTCGTCATCGCCCTGTTCCCGAAGCTGCGCCGCCCCAGCCGCGCAACCTTGTTTTTCAGCCTTGTCATCGGGCTGGTGCTGCTCTACATCTACTCGTTTTCAAACTATGGGCTTCTGAACACGAGCGTTTCAAACGCTGGCTTCCTCTCGAACCTGGCGGTAGTCATCACGCCCGTCATCTCCACCGTTTTCCTCGGCAAAAAACCTGAGCGCAAGGTGTTCGTAGCCATCGTCCTCTGCGGAGTCGGCGTGGCGCTGCTGACGCTCACGGACAAATTCGTGCCCAGGTTTGGCGACGCGCTCTGCCTGCTCTGCTCGCTCGGCTGCGCGGCGCACCTGCTGCTCACCGACAGAGCCGTCAACGACCCGCGCACCGATGCCGTGCAGATAGGGGTTTTCCAGATAGGCTTCTGTGCGCTTTTCACGAGCGCCGCCGCGTTCATATTTGAAAGCTCAGGCACGGGGCTTCCGAAGCTGCCCGACCTGCACAGCGGCGCGGGCGCATGGACGGCAATGGCCCTGCTGACCGTGCTGTGTACGGCGATACCCTTCGTGATCCAGCCCGTGGCGCAGCGCTGGACAGGTGCGATGCGTGCGGGCGTCATCTTCTCAATGGAGCCGGTCGTCGCGGGGGTTGTGGCATTCTTCCTCGCGCACGAAATACTGTCCGCCAGGTCGTACCTCGGCGCGGCGATCCTCGTGTTCAGCCTGCTCTATATGGAGCTAGACCTCCCGAACCTGATCAAGCGGCGCGCCAGCCAATATCGGGACAGGATATAGTTATTGGAATAACTTTTATGATTATGATAATTCAGGAAATAATGAAATGGAAATAATTTTAGCATCCTCCTCCCCCAGAAGATATGAAATCCTGCAAGCGCATGGGATAACGCCCGTGGTCATCCAGCCCCGCGCGGACGAGGAAATCCCGCCCGAGATGGACAGGTCGAACGCGGAGGCTGTGGTGAAATACCTGGCGAGGGTCAAGGCGCTGGACGTACAGGCGCAGCTAGCGGGCGGCGGCGCGGGCGGCAAGGACGCCAAAGACCGCTTGCCGAGCCTGCTCATAGCCGCGGACACCATCGTCTACTGCGACAAAATTATTGGGAAGCCGAAGGACAGGCAGGACGCGTTCCGCATACTGTCATCGTACAGAAACCGCAGCCACGAGGTCTGGACGGGCGTCGCGCTCATGGACTGGCGCACGGGCGAGGACGACACGTTCGCCGTCCGCACCCGCGTTACGTTCGGAGACTATTCCGATGGCGAGATATGGCGGTATATCGAGGATGAACAGCCCTTCGACAAGGCTGGCTC
The DNA here is from genome assembly GCA_031257215.1 of Eubacteriales Family XIII. Incertae Sedis bacterium. GTDB lineage: Bacteria > Bacillota > Clostridia > Peptostreptococcales > Anaerovoracaceae > JAIRPC01. The sequence goes on along the minus strand of JAIRPC010000093.1, from coordinate 1,264 downwards.
ATATGCGATACAGTCGGATTGGGGAAAGCATGTCACCGCGCTCGAAGGCGACTTCGAAAATGTTATCGGCTTCCCGTGGCCCGCGATCGAGGAACATATCTCGAAGCTGGCAGGGGAAGCCGTTTAGCTTGTCGGTCTATTGATTTGGCAGTTGTGTTCGGCCTATCGGCATGCTCAGTTCAGCGCCGTGGCTTTCGCTTTCATGGTTTTCTTGCGCGCCTTGAACAGCTTCACCGAGCGGACTACGCCCGCGCTCTTGAACTTCGACGGCACGCTACCTTTTGACTTGTAGAACATATCGACAACGCCGTTCGCGCATCCCGAATCCTTGATTTCGTACCAGCCGCTCAGGCCGTCGTGCCCGCCCGGGAATTCCAGATAGACCTCCTGACCGTAAGCCAGCCCCAGAGCCTGGCGCTGTGCGGCGTTGAGCGCGACGCTCTTAGCGTGGGTGAGCTTCCCGCCCGATCCGCGAAAGCCGAGTACGTCGCCCGTGTACCATGTGGCTTTCAGCGTGGCGGACGCTTTCTTTGCAGCCCTCTTTTTCTTGCTCTTGACGGGCTTCATCTTTACAGTAAGCGGCTTGATCTTGCCGCTGAATTTGTCCATATCCACAGACGCCTTGCTGGCGGAAACGCTGTCGGCGTTCGCCTTGCTCGCTTCTTTCACAGCGGTTCGCTTCGCCTGTGTTGCGTGTGCCGTGCCGTCGGATATGACCTCCTGCTCCACAAGGCAAAAGCCTACAACGCCCAGGCACATAGCCAATGTAACGGAAATAGCGACGAAGGATTTGCTCTTTTTAAGATGTTTTTTGTCATCCTGTCTAAAAATACTAGCCATAATCTTAATTCTTCCTCTCATAAAAGGGTTAGTTTATTTGGCAACGAGCCGTACCAGTTTGAGTGCATGAAGCTCATTGCGCCCTAGTATCATCTCATGTCCGTGTGAGAGCCAAGCGGGAGCTTCGTGGTAGCAAGTCGTAGAATAATTGAATGTAATTTGAAGGGGATAGGTGTGAATTGTGTGCAATTGTGAGGGGACGTGTGAAATTGTGTGCAAATGTGTAGCAATCTTCACAAACGCCAAACAGCAAAAAACATGCCAAATGAGCCGATATTATTTGCAACAATCAAGGAAGCCGCGCAGCTGACCTGGTCTTTGACCCCACACTTGCCTGGCCCATGCCAGGACTTACTCCTAAACTACGCCATGCTCGCCGATAGCTATGCATATCGGTTTACGTGGATCCTTTTGCCCGTAGCTG
>JAIRPC010000056.1 GCA_031257215.1 Eubacteriales Family XIII. Incertae Sedis bacterium | reverse complement strand
GCGGGAAGGGAGGCCGATGTAGGATGAAGCGGAAGTCAGGAGACCTGCCGACGACAGCCAAAATTTTATGTGTGGTTCTTGGGTCAACAAGGAGGGCGCTATGAAGGATTCTGTTATTGTAAAAAGGATAAGAAGGATAAGGATGGCGCTGTATGGCGTCGGCTTTGGCGCGGTGCGCGTGAATTAGCTTTGTTAGTGGAATGGCGTGGCGGGGTCTGCTTGCGCTGCGCCATTTGGTGGTTTGAGTATAGGAGGAGAAGCGATGAAGGATTCTGTTTTTTGGTTGAAGCTTAGAAGGATGAGGGCGGCGCTCTGCGTGGCGCTGGCCTTGGTGCTGTGCCTAGGGATGTTCCCGCAGGCGGCGTTCGGCGACAGCGGCGGCGGTGGTGCGGCCGGACCGCGCGGCGTCAGTGCGGCGTCGGGCGATATCACGGTCTATATGGATTTTGAGGGCTATAACCTGGGCCAGGGGTTCTATGTGGAGCCGCAGGCGGTGACGGTGCCCGAGGGATCTTCGGTGGCTTTTGTTACTGATAAGCTGCTTAGGGAGCTTGAGATTGCGTATTCAAATTCAGGGAGCCTGGAAAACAGCTTCTTTCTGAATGGGCTGAATCTGCCGAACCGCAGCGAAGAGGTTTCTCTGCCGGATTATATCACCAGTCAGGAGAGTTTCGGCGATGAATATGATGCCGATGGCATTAAGGATAACGAATGGTTGTCCGACTTTGACTACACGTTCATGTCAGGATGGATGTTCACGATAAATCACGAAATGACCGATGGTGGAGCATCTGATTGTATCCTTGATGATGGTGCTGTCATTCGCTGGCAGTTCAGCGTATTCGGCACAGGCGCGGATCTCGGTGTTCCGCTGAAAGGGTTCGGTGCGCCTCCGCCATACTATGAACATGCCGACAAGACCGCGCTTGTCCGTGCGCTGTTCGCTGACGGAGCGGTAGATGGTGCGCGGCAAGCTGCTTTGACTACGTTGATTGACCCGCTGGCGACTCCGGAGCTAGTGGATGAGGCGGTAACGGCATTGAGCACTGTGCAGGAAGATGCTTGGTTAACGATAAATGTACTTGGCGGCAGTAGCTCACGTGATGTACAAAGCGATATACAGGCCGCCCTGCGCGAACAGTTTGGACAAAGTGCCCCGTATGATTATTCCAAAATATTGCGCCTAAAGGTAACAGGGGTCTGTAATATGGCATTGTTGGATGTGTTGAGAACAGGATATTCCTATTCAATCAATATTGCAGGTACGCTGCTGGAACTGGATTTGTCGGAAGCCAGCGTGGAATATGGCCCTAAAAAGCTGACGGCACTGAAAAGCGTTATTATGTCCGGAGGGAATTTGCCCATCACTACTTTTGACGGCGATACATCACTTGAAACGATTTCGTTCGGAAACGTAAACGCTATCAACCAAAAAAATATGTTCAGGAGCTGTCCAAATCTTAGGACATTGATTTTCCGCAGCGGGAATGCACCGGCCATCGCTGAAACCGCGTTCGAAAATTCCATCAATGCTCAGACGGACGCACGAGTATTTGTAGCCAAAGTGCCCGACAAGACAACCGGCGGCTATGAACAGGATTCTTTCAGGCAGTTCTTCGCCAGAGTAGAAAATATCGTAGATACGCCGTCAGCTACGGCCGAGGAGTTCTTGGCTCTCGCGGCGGCTATCGCGCGGGCGGGAAACCTGACGGAGTCCGACTATACCGGTCAGAGTTGGAGTGCCATGCAAGAGGCACTGTCTCATGCAGAGGAGATATATAATGCCGATCCTGCGTCATCCTCTGCCGATGTGAACTCTGCTAAAGATGCGCTTCTTGCCGCAATTAACGGGCTACAGTTCAGCGATGCATTCACTCTCATAAAAGTAACAAAGGGAGTTAACATCGGAATTTACCGCAAGGGGGGCAATCACTTTGCACCATTCACGAGCATCCCTTTTACAGAGGATGTTGCACATTCAACTGACGCGTATGATGCCTATAAATTCAGCCCACAAAGCAACGAGTTTCATATTGAAGCATCTGCGCCTGGTAAGACCGTCAAGGTGGCGAAGCGCATGGCTTCGTCGACTGCGGGGCAGACCATCACGATAGAGCCCACACCGCTGGATGAATGGACTCCCGTAGACAACGGATACTACGCCGCGAACCTCTATACGAATCTCGGGGATTCAGGTACGGTGGATTTGGAAGAAGGCGGACATTTCGACCTTGACACGTTCCGAGTATGGCAGGCTGAGGACGGACCGACCGAAAATTATTTCATCGAGCCTGACTATAAATTTGAGCTGTCTGGTAATAGTGTCAGCATCGCGGCCATCGGGTCGCCTGGGCGTGAGCAGCTACGTATCACCGCGGTTCAGTCCGGTGTCAGCGTCATCAAGATTTCCTATGACCCAATCGAGTACATCATGCCTAACGGCAGTACGACGCATAAGTTCAACGGCATCGCGACGGGCAACACGGGCGTTGTCGTGGTGAACGTCGGCGGCGGGACAGCTTCGTTCGGTACGGGGCTGACTGCCAGAAACGATTTCGACACTTTCTATTTCGACAAGGCCGCGGGGTCGCGCACCTTTACATTCACGCCGGCGGCAGGTACGTCCGTCCGCGTACACGACCCGCTCAATATTTCTGCGTGGGGCAGCGGGTGGCACGATGACTATAGCGCAGGTGCGGACGGTAGCTTTACTGTGACTTTGAAAGAAGGTCGCAATATAGTCGAGCTTGAAAATGGCGGTAGTAAGAAATATCATGTGCTGCGCGCCAAGGGTGTAGATGTCGCGGTCGCAAATGTGACTCGACCAGGTGAAGCGTTCGCGGCAGGCGATGCTGCAAGCATCACGGTCAGTGGTATCGAGACGGCCGTCGAGAAGCTCGCGGGCATCTATAACCCAGGGTTTTATTCGGGGTCAGGTACGGATATTCGCCCACAAATAAAATACACGGACGGCACGACTACAGTGGAGAGCGGCAAGGGTAAGCAGTACCAAAGTCTTATAACGGGATTCTCCGTGAACTATACCGTGCCTAGCAATATTGAAGAGCGTACGGGAGTGGTTCTAAAAGGGCAGTATTATATAGGCATAATGGGAAGCTATAACGTTCAGCTTGGCGCACATCGTTCTATTGCGATGGGTGGCATTCCAATAATGAACGGGAGCGCATTTTCACAAGGTCCATGGGCATTCGGCAGCCTGCCCGAGATAGAGCTGATCGCGCCGCAGCCTGACGATGCCAATGAAGAGAATCCGTCAGGATACCAGGAAGCCCTCGCGGACACGCTCCGGTACGTCAGGACTAGTACGCCGTCCCCGACGGTCAGCGTGATAGGCGGCGAATGGGCCGTGATAGCGCTCGCCCGTTCGGGGGCGCTCACGCAGGCGCAGAAGGACGAGCTGACTGCGAAATACCTCGCCAACCTGCAAGCCTTTGTGGAAAACTCGAGCAACATAGTCAGCCACGACGCTTCGACCGGCAAGATAGTTATTCACAAAAGCAAATACACCGAGAACGAGCGCGTTGTCCTCGCGCTGACCGCGCTGGGGTATAATGCGGCCGACATCACGCTCGGCGCCAAGAAATACGATTTCGTTGCCGCGCTGCTGGACAGGCAGGCGAATGACAGCAGCAAATATCAAGCCGTGTGGCAGGGCGTGAACGGTGCCATGTTCGCGCTGATTGCGCTCGACAGCGGCGATTATTACAAGGGGACCGACGCGGGAACGGCCGCAAGGCAGTATTTTCTGGACTACATACTGTCCAGGCAGAACGCCGCCAGCGGGACGTGGGGGCTTTCGGACGGCTCGATGAGCGCCGACATCACGGGGATGGCGCTTCAGGCGCTAGCGCCGTACTACACGGGCAAGCTGCCCATGCCAATCCCCGCGCAGACCTCGCAGGCGGCGGTCACGGCGGCCGTTGACAAGGCCATAACATGGCTTTCGGAAAACCAGGCCGTGAACGGCGCGATTGGCAAGACCTCCTCCGGCGAACCCTATGAGCAGACCCTCGAAGCGGTGGTGCAGCCCTTGGTCGGGCTCTCCGCGCTCGGCATCGACGCGGCGGACGATTCGCGCTTCGTGAAAAACGGGAAGTCCCTGCTCGACGGGCTTCTGAGCTTCAGCGTCGGAGACGGCAGCTTTCGGCATATCGCGAGCGGCAATAAAGACGGGATGGCGACGGAGCAGGCCGCCTACGCGCTCGTGGCGTACGACCGCTTCAAGAAGGGGCTGGATACGCTGTACGACATGACGGCCCAGACAGCGACACCGCCCGCCGATGTCGTAGATACGCCCAGGCCCCCCATCTATCCCCCGCCCACGGATACGATGACGCCGGAGCCGACTTCCTGTTCGGTCATATTCAACGCGAACGGCGGCTTGTTCAAAGGCAAGGCAAAGACAAAGAGCATCGCGGTAGCTATCGGCGGCAAATACGTGTTGCCGAACGAGCCCAAGCGCGAGGGGTACAGCTTCGCCGGCTGGTACACGTCGAAGAAGGGCGGCAAGACGGTCACGACGGCCACCGTCGTCAAGGCGAAAACGACGCACACACTCTGGGCGCACTGGGCCGTGACGAAAAAATCGGTCACGTTCAACGCGAACGGCGGCAAAATTACCGTAAAAAAATCCGGCAAGAGCAAGGGCGTGAAATCCATAGAAACGTCCGCGAAATACGGCAAGAAATACGCGCTGCCGAAAACCCCCAAGCGCGCGGGTTACAAATTCCTCGGCTGGTACACGTCGAAGAAGGGCGGCACGAAGATAACAAAATCGTCGAAGGTGAAATTCATAGGCGCGAACCAAACGCTCTACGCGCATTGGCGGAAGAAGTAACTAGGCAGCTTGCCGTCGCTGGATTTTACGCGGTCTATGGTGATGGAGAATAATTATAATAATTGAAATAAATTACTTATAGCGATTATTGATAGAAAAATTCCGCCACACGCGATATACTTAGGGGAGCGATGAATATTCGTCGCTCCCCTATTGCATGGGTTGTCTGCATCGGCGCGGAAGATTGTATTTTTTGCGTGTTGCATTAATAGAGAAGGAAACGCCTATGAATGAGATTTTTTGCGGGGGTTTGGCGGTCAGGGACTGCCAGATTGTGCACGAGAGCGCCAAGCACAGATACCGCAGCCCGCTCGGGGCTGTTCCTGCGGGAACGGCCGTCAGGGTCGGGCTGTATGTGGACTTGCCATATCATTCCGTCTGGCTGACGGTTCACGCGGACGGCGAGTCACGCGACATCGAGATGCTGAAGGATCCGGACTACGGGGAGTTCGCGGGCGGCGGGCATGGCGCGGAGCTTGCGATGGCTCCCGCCGAAGGGCCGTGCGGCGGCACGATGCTCCACGCGATGATTCACGCGCCCGGCCACGCCACCGTCCTATGGTACTGGTTCCGCATAGACACGGCAGGCTCGTCACTGTACTACGGAACCGAGCCCGAGAACAACGCGGGCGTGGGCAAGGTTTTCCTGAATCCACCCACGGCGTTTCAGCTCACGGTTTTCGAGCCGTCGTTCCGGACGCCTGACTGGGCGAAGTCCGCGATCATGTATCAGATATTCCCCGACAGGTTCAGGCGCAGCGCGAAGAACCGCGTGGAGAGCGGGCTTGGCTACCACCACGGCATTGGCCGCACGGATATGTGGCTTCACGATAGCTGGGGGGAGCGCCCCGAGCACAGGCCGCGGGAAGGGCAGGGGCACTATATGCCGCTCGACCTTTTCGGCGGCGACATACCCGGCATCACGGAGTCGCTGGGCTATCTGAAAAGGCTCGGCGTGAGCCTGATTTACCTGAACCCGATTTTCGAGTCCTATTCGAACCACCGCTACAACACGGGCGATTATTTGAAAATAGACCCCACGCTCGGCACGGAGGAGGATTTCGCGGAGCTGGCGCATAAGGCGGGCGAGCTGGGCATCAGGGTGATTCTCGACGGCGTGTTTTCGCATACGGGTGACGACAGCGTGTATTTCAACAGGTACGGCAGGTACAGCGGCGTGGGCGCGTATCAGAGCGAGCAATCGCCGTACCATAGCTGGTACACCTTTACGGAATATCCCGAGCGGTACAAGAGCTGGTGGGGCTTTGACACACTGCCGGAGGTGGACGAGCGGCGGCAGGACTGGATCGACTTCATCATTGAGGGCGATGGCAGCGTGCTGAAAGCCTGGATCGGGCGCGGGGCGTCGGGGTACAGGCTGGATGTCGCGGACGAGCTGCCGGACGATACCATCGAGCGCATGAGGCGCGTGTTGAAAGCGGCCGACCCAGATTCGTTCCTGCTTGGCGAGGTCTGGGAGGACGCGACCACGAAGCAGAGCTACAATGTCGGCAGGCGGTACGCGCTTGGCGGCGGGCTCGACAGCGTGATGAACTACCCGTTCGCGAACCACACGGTGGAGTTTCTCCTGGGGCGCATAGACGCGTCCGCGTACAGGAGGTTTCTCGTCAGCCAGGGGCAGAACTACCCAAAGGAGATGTACTACGCGCTTATGAACCTGCTTTCGTCACATGATGTGGCGAGGATTCGCACGGTGCTGGCCACGGGGGAGGGCGGCAGGGGGATGGGCCGCGATATGCAGGCGGAGTTTTCCGTGTCTGCGGAGGATGACGAGCGCGGGGCTGAGCTGGTGCGCTGTGCGGCGGCGTTGCAGTATTCGCTGCCTGGGATCCCATCTATATACTACGGCGACGAGGTGGGTATGCACGGGCTGTTGGATCCGTTCAACCGCGGGACTTTCCCTGGGGAAGTGTTTGGCGGCGGTGGCGAGGGTTCTGGCGGGGAGCTAGTGGATGAAAAATCTAGATGTGGGAATAACAGTAACGGTATGGGTTCGAGCGGGTGCGCGGATATTCGAAACCTGGCGTGGCACCGGGCGCTTGGCGCGCTGCGCAGCGCCCGCAGGGCGCTGCGCAGCGGGGGCGCCCTCTGCTATTCGACCAACGGCGACGTTATAGGGATTCTCAGATACTGCCTCGGCGGCGTGGACGCGTTCGGCGCCCCCGCGGTCGATGAAATGCTGCTGACCGTGGTAAACCCCGATCCCGAACCCCGCCGAATAGTCATCGACCTGCGCGCCGAATCCGAGTGCTTGACGCCAGCTGACCTGGACGCTATCAGGGGCTTGGAGCTAACCCACGCCGTACGCCTGTTATCCAGCACAGAGAGCCTCGAAGGTATCGATGATGCCGGAGTTATCGCGGGCGTTGCCGCCAGTGCGGGAGCGGCGGGTGTTGCGCCAGGCGAAGAAATCATAGGCGGTACTGTTGACGACACCATATCAAGCGGCCTGCTGGACATCTCAGTCCCTCCCCGCAGCGCCGAGATATATGAGATCGAGTGGGCGTAGGCCTTCGCGTTGCGCGCGTGAACGCGCCAATGGCAAAGTTATTATAAAACAACAAAATCCGCGGGGCGTGTGCCTCACGCTCTTGGATGCGTCCGATCGTAGACATCCTTGATCTTGTTCTTCGTTACCGACAGATAGATTTGGGTCGCGGAGATATCCTCGTGGCCTAACAGCTCTTGCAGGGTTTTCAGGTCTGCGCCGTTTTGGATCATATGCACCGCGAAAGAATTGCGCAGCGTCTGCGGCGTTATTTTCTTTTCGATTTTCGCCTCTGCTGCGTAGCCCTTCATTATCTTCCACAGCGCCTGCCTCGTGATTCGCTCGCCGTAGTAGTTCAGGAAAAGCGCCTCCTCATTGTCGCGCTTGTCGCGCAGCAGCTTGGCGCGGTCCTCGTAGATGTATTCTTCGAGCGCGGCCCTGGCCGGCCTGCCGAGCGGTATTATGCGCGCCTTGCCGTGAACCCCGCGCAGCGTCACAAAGCCCATCCGAAGATTCACGTCGCTGATGTTCATTTCTATAAGCTCCGTCACGCGCATCCCCGTGGCGTAGAGCAGTTCGAGTATGGCCTTGTCCCTGACGCCTTTCAGGGAAGTGTCGGGTTTTACGAGCAGGCCCTCCACCTCGTCAATGGTGAGATATTCGACTTCCTTGCGCGCCACCTTTGGCGTCTTGATGTCAACGGAGGGATTGGTTGACATAAGCCCCTGTGAATTCAGGTATTTGAAAAATGCCCGCACCGACGCGAGCTTGCGCCCGATAGTGGCGGCGCTGCGGTTGCCGCTTTTCAGATCCATCAGCCAGGCGGCGGTGTCTGACTCGGCGGTGTCTTTCAGGTCGCTCACGCCGCGCTCAGCCATATATGCTTCAAATTCGTTAAGATCACGGACATACGCCGTTACGGAGTTGGGAGCCATCTTTCTGACATCCCGCAAATAAGCCCTAAACCTATCATCATAAACCATCGATAAACCTCCCATCTATACTCACCTTTGCTCCTGCAAACAAGAGCCAAATCCAGTATACTCCTATCTTAGATGGTTTACAAGAAAAATTCGTAATATTATTGAAAAAAATTATTCATCAAATTGGCTTGGAACTTGCGCCGCTGGATTGAGACAACAAATTGGCGCGTGGATTGCGCTGCTGGACTGTTGCAGCAAACTGGCGCGTGGCTTGCGCCGCAGGACGGAGGCAACAAATTGGCGCGTAGCTTGCGTCACAGAACGGTGACAGCAAATTGGCGCGTGGCTTGCGCCGCAGGGCGCATGACAGCAAATTGCCTTAGAATCCCGCCAAATACTTGGTGATATACTCGGCATCCTCCCGTTCCAGCCCGTCCTCGCCCGCCAGCGATTCCATGTGGTGGCGAAACTCATGGCGCAGCGTTTTGCGCAGCTCCACCGTCATCTGTTCCTCGTCGAGATGCCCGTAAAGCTTGATGAAGCTGCCGTAGTAAATAACGATATACCGCCCCATCATATAGTTGTGCCTGTACTCGCCGAGCGTCCAGAGGTCGTCCGCCCTCGCATACGCGCTCCTGTGCTCCTCTGGCAGCAGAAGTATGCCGCCGTTCAGCTCCTCGTAAAAAACAGGCGGCAATTCCTCCGCAAGCCTGTCAAGTATTTCCTGCATTTCGTCAATAGTCATAGATCACCGTCCGCTCTCTTTCTCGCTGCCAGCCATACAAAATCGGCTGTTAACCATACACAATTATTAGAGCATGAATTTCGATTCTTTACAAGCCTTTACATTCGGCTAAAATAATAATATAATATTCACGCTCGCATTTATCGCTTCGGGCTTCGCGGTGGAGCGATACGGGCAAACGGCCGGGGTGTAGCTCAGCTTGGTTAGAGTACTTGACTGGGGGTCAAGGGGCCGGAGGTTCGAATCCTCTCACTCCGACCACTTTTTATATCGTTTACAATTATATTTTTTGTGCAGAAATGAGGTTGGACATGAGCGAAGAGATACTCCTTACCAAAGAGGGATATGCGGCAAAGGTTGCTGAGCTTGAAGAGCTTACCACCGTTAAGCGCGCCGAGGTTGCGGAGCGGCTGAAAGAAGCGATATCCTACGGCGACATCTCGGAGAACGCGGAGTACGACTCTGCCAAGAACGAGCAGGCGGAGCTGGAAGAGAAGATCGGCGTTATCGAGAATATTATCAAGCACGCGAAAATCATAGAGAGCAAGAGCGGCAAGGCCGACAAGGACAAGGTGACGCTCGGCCGCAAGGCGAAGGTCAAGACGGGGCGGGAGCAGTTCGAGTACATGATCGTCGGCAGCGCGGAGGCCGACCCGTTCGAAGGAAAGCTGTCGAACGAAAGCCCGGTCGGGGCGGCGCTTCTAGGGTCTAGGGTTGGCGAGAAAATAACAGTAACCTTGCCTGACGGTTCTACCGCAAAATACGAAATTCTTTCGGTCAGCTGATTTCCCTAACGATCAGCCGGCCAATAATTTGAACGGCGCGGCGCAACGGCGGCTGCGAAAATCCAAGCGAGTACAGAACCAAACAGAAAGACAGGATAATATGAAAGACGATATGACGAACAACACGGCGCCGCAGGGCGATAACCAGGACGAGCAGGAGCTGACCTCCGAACAGGTGAACGAGCTTCGCCAGGTCAGGCGCGACAAGCTGCAAAAGCTGCGCGACGCGGGGCGCGACCCGTTCATTCAGGAGAGATGGGACGCGGACGCTTTCAGCGAGGACATCAAGGTGGACTACGAGGAGCGCGAGAAGCAGGTGCCTGAGGGCGAAGCCCCCGCAGAGCGCACCGTGTCCGTGTCGGGGCGCATCATGGCCTTCCGCGATATGGGCAAGGCCTCATTCATCGACATGCAGGACAAGCAGGGCCGCATACAGGCCTATGTGAGAAAGGACGCGATCGGCGACGAGGAATACGATTGGTTCAAGACCTATGACATAGGTGACATCATAGGCATCGTCGGCACGGTGTTCAAGACGCGCCACGGCGAGATTTCCGTCAAGGCGTCGAGGGTCGTTCTGCTTTCCAAGAGCATACAGATACTGCCGAACAAAAGGCAGGGGCTGACGGACACCGAGCTGCGCTACCGCCAGCGCTACGTTGACCTCATCATGAACCCGGAGGTGCGCGCCGACTTCGTGAAGCGCGCGGCGATTATAAAGGAAATAAAGCGCTATCTCGAAGACGACGAGGGTTATCTCGAAGTGGACACGCCCATACTCACGACTATCGCGGGCGGCGCGAACGCCAGGCCGTTCAACACGCACCACAACACGCTCGACCTGGACATGAAGCTGCGCATATCGAACGAGCTTTATTTGAAGCGGCTGACCGTCGGCGGCCTTGACCGCGTATACGAGATGGGCAAGATGTTCCGCAACGAGGGCATGGACAAGAACCATAACCCTGAGTACACGTCCATCGAGCTGTACCAGGCTTACGGCGATATGGAAACAGTAATGCGGATCACCGAGAACATGGTTTCAAAGGCGGCTCTCGCGGCTACTGGATCTATGACAATAACTTATCAGGGCAAGACCTTCGACCTTAGCCCGCCGTGGGAGCGCATATCCATGCAGGACGCGGTGAAGAAATGGGCGGGCGTTGACTTCGGCGCCATCCAGACCGACGAGGAAGCGCGGGCGGCGGCGAAGGAGAAGGGCGTCGAGGATGCGGAAACGCTGACGCGCGGCCTTGCCATAGTAGAGCTGTTCGAGATGTACTGCGAGGATCATCTCGAAGGCCCCGTGTTCATCACGGGCCACCCCGTCGAAATCAGCCCGCTCTCGAAGCGCGACCCCGCAGACCCGCGCATTACGCGCAGGTTTGAAGCGTATATCAATACGTGGGAGGTGGCCAACGGGTTCTCCGAGCTGAACGACCCCATCGACCAGTACCAGAGGTTCAAGGACCAGCAGGCGCAGCTCGAAGCGGGCGACGACGAGGCGCACCCGATGGACGAGGATTTCGTGAACGCGCTCGAAGTCGGGCTTCCGCCGACGGGCGGGCTTGGCGTCGGTATCGACCGCGTAGTCATGCTCATACTGGACGCGCCCACCATCCGCGACGTGATACTGTTCCCGACCATGAAGCCCATAGAGGAATAGCTCGGCATTGAGAAGCGGTATGCCGACCAAAATTTCAAACCGAAGCAAAGCCGCCCTTGCGTTCAAGGACGGCTTTGTAAAAGGCGTCAGGACGGGCGCATTCCTGTTGCGCGTCATGATCCCGATATATGCAGCTGTGGTTATCCTGCGCCACACCCCCGCCATTGAGTTCCTCCAAGAAAACCTCGCGTCCGTCATGGGCGTGTTCTCCCTGCCAGGCGACGCCGCCGTGCCGATAGTGACAGGGATATTCTCGGACGAGTACGGCGTGGTTGCCGCCATGCGCGGATTCAGCTTTTCCCCTGCGGCGATAACGGTGATAGCCATGATCGTGCTGTGCTTCCACACGATACCGCTCGAAGCGGCGGTAGGCCAGACCATCGGCTTCCACCCCGCGAAATATTCGCTGTACAGGTTTTCGCTCGCGATAGCGACGGGGATTTTCGCGGGGTGGCTCGCGGCTCTCGCGCTCGGCGGCGGCGCGGGCTATGGCGCGGGGGATGGCATCATTGGCGGCGCGGACGCGCCAGTAGCGGCGATGCTTTCCACGCCGTTCGGCAGTTTCGCGCTGGATTCGTGGCAGGGCATATTTTTTGAAATCCTGTCCGGCGTGATATTCAATGTCGCGCTTAGCCTTGCGCGCGTCATCATACCGCTCATGATCCTCATAGAATTCATGCTCGCGTACAAGGTGGTGGACAGGATAGCGCCAGCTTTCAGGTGGCTCTGCCGCGTGCTGGGCATCTCGAATGACGCGCTGCTGCCGTTGCTCGTAGGCCTGCTCATGGGAGTCACCTACGGCGCGGGGACGCTGATAGAGATAAACAAAAGGACGCCGCTGTCCAACCGCGACCTCACGCTCATAGGCGTATTCCTTTACGCGTGCCACGGCATAATAGAAACCACGGTGCTGTTCGCGGTGGCGGGCGCGAACGTGCTCTTCGTCTGTTTCCTGCGCCTAGGCATAGCGGTGCTGGTAACAGCGATAGCGGCCAGACTCCCGCGCTTCGCGGCGTGAACCGCTTTTTTAATGCCATCCATTTTCACAGATTGACTATAATGAATGTAACCAGGATGGCGTCCAGGAGTGTGACTGCCGCGAAATTGACAAAAATATTTATATGGCATACAATAGTATGTACATGTAATGAAAGGAGTCAGCTATGAGTAATACTGCTTTGATACAGGCCCGCGTAGAGCCAGAACTGAAAAACGACGTGGATGCTATCCTGAATGACAATGGTCTTGACATACCTACGGCCATCAGGATGTTTTTTGCTAAGATCCGCCAGGTGGGCGGCATACCATTTGACGTGAAAAGCTATAACGCCGAAACCCTCGCCGCTATGGACGAGGCTAACCGAATAGCGAATGACCCATCTGTAAAATCCTATGCCAGCTTCGCGGAGCTGGTGGCTGATCTGGATTCGGACGATGAGTAAATACAGGATAAAGAGTACGTCCACATTTAAAAAAGACTTGAAGCGCCTGCTTCGGCAAGGCAAGGATATCTCAGAGCTGGATGCCGCAATAGCCACCTTGGCAGATGGATTGAGCCTGGACGATAGATACTTGGATCATCCATTGAGCGGGAACTGGAAAGGCTTTCGGGATTGTCATATAGCGCCTGACTGGATACTTCTTTATAAAATAGAAGCGGATATCCTTGTGTTAACGCTCACCAGATCAGGTAGCCATTCTGACCTGAAACTCTGACCGCCCGATTGCGAACGCTCCCACCACGCCCGATATTATGGTATAATTCTATACGAAGGAGGAAGGCGGTGAATGGCCGCCTTTTATTTTATGTTGAAAAAAAGAGAGCAGTTTGGTTCACAGTTTGGGCTTATCATGGCCGCGGTGGGGAGCGCTGTCGGCCTCGGCAATATATGGAGGTTCAGCTATATCGCGGGCGTCAACGGCGGCGGCGCGTTCCTCGTCGCGTATCTTCTCTGCGTCGTGTTTATCGGGCTTCCCGTGCTGATCGCGGAGCTGTCCATAGGGCGGCGCAGCGGGCTGTCCACGGTCAGCGCGTTCCGCGAGCTTGCGCCCGGCACGTTCTGGTGGGTGGCGGGCGCCATAGGCGTCCTCGCGTCCACCGTTATCGCGTGCTATTACCCGACTGTCGCGGGCTGGTCGCTCGGCTATGTGTTCGAGAGCGTCGCAAACTGGGGCGGCATGACGGCGGACACGTCCGCTGCCTTCGACGCGTTTTCGTCGGGTCCCAAGGCGTATATATTCGCGGCCGCCGCGCTCGCCGTCACGATAGCCATCCTCGTGCGTGGCGTCGCGGCTGGGATAGAGCGGTGGAGCAAGCTGCTCATGCCAGCGCTCGGCGGCATTATGGTGATACTCGTCATACGCTCGGTGACCCTGCCCGGCGCGGGGGAGGGCGTCGCGTTCCTGTTCATGCCTGATTTCTCTGAGTTCACGGTCAGCGGGTTCCTGGACGCGCTCGGCCATTCGTTCTATTCCCTGAGCCTTGGCATGGGTATCATGATCACCTACGCGAGCTATATGAAAAAAGACGCGAACCTCGCTTCCGCTACGGCGTCCATAGTGGCAATGGACACGGGCATAGCCCTGCTCGCGGGGCTTGCGATCTTCCCCGCCGTCTTCGCAATGGGGCTGAACCCCGGCGAGGGCCCAGGGCTGGTCTTTGTGACGCTGCCTATGGCGTTCACTCAGATGCCGTTCGGCCAAGTGTTCTGCACGCTGTTCTTCCTGCTCGTGTTCATCGCCGCGCTGACCTCGCTCATCAGCATATTCCAGGTGCCGCTCGCCATGCTCCAAGACCGCTTTGGCATGTCGCGCCGCAAGGGGCTTGCGATTATCGCGGGCGTTGCCGTAGTCTTTGGCGCGCCGTCCGTCCTGGCGTTTGGCGCGATGAAAGACGCCCGAATAATGGGCTTGGATTATTTCACATTTTTGGATCGCTTTGCAAACAACATCCTGCTGCCCATCTCGGCGCTCCTGGGCATATTTTTCGTAATATTCAGCTTTGGCGTTGCCGCCTCAAAGAAAGAATTTCTGAACGGCAGCGG
>JAIRPC010000019.1 GCA_031257215.1 Eubacteriales Family XIII. Incertae Sedis bacterium | reverse complement strand
AAGTCGTTCACTGTGCGCAACTCCCGCACGTCGCGGGCGGCGCGGTGGCTGCGCAACAAATGGGTGGCTAAGCCTTGCCCCGACTGCCGCGTACCTGAATGGAAGCTCGAAAAATACAGCAAGACGTTCTTCGAGGCATACGGCAGCGACCTGAGGGCGGGGGTCGCAGACTGAGACAGGGGCAAATGGGTTCGCCCTCTCTGCCTACATTCGGCCGCGCTCACCCCATGCTGCGCCGCACGGCCATCCCCCGCTTGGCCATCTCGCCAAATACCGTCTGCGGGTCGAAGGCCTCCTCCGGCGTCAGTAGCCCCTTGCGTTTTTTCCCTGTTTTGGGGTCTTTTAAGACTTCGCCTTTCGCTATCAGGGTGGCGGCTATCGCCATCGGGATTCCCACGTTTTTAGTGTAGGCGCGCAGCCCTGCCCACTCGGGGACGCTTCCGTCCGAAGCGGGGTGGGTGTGCGTATATATAACAGTTATTTTTTTGCCGTCCCTCTCGCCGCGGGCCTCTACGTGCAGGACGTAGCCGTAGAGCGCGGTCGTGCGGCCCGCTTCCGTGGAGAGCAGGTAGTCCGCTATGATGTCCATCAGCCCTGCCTCCGCGCCGCCGACCTTGACCGTCGGGTTTTCCAGTATGCCGTAGCCGTACAGCCCCCTGACCAGATCCATGTTCTGCCGCGGCCAGGTGCCGCGCACCTCGACCAGCCGAAGCCCTTTTTCCGCGAGGGCTTTCGGGAGCGTCAGCGTTTCGGAATGGGGGATGATGTATTGGGTGGTCTTGCCGTATGGCTCGGGCAGGGCGATTTCCTTCGGTCTGGCGAACGGCGGCACGTGTACTAGCTCTCCGTCCTCGTAGACCAGCCTTGAAGGGTGGTCGGGCTGATATTCCACGCGGGTCGTTTCGGCAATGGAGGGCGAGAACGCTATGGGGCGGAACGCGCCGTGCGACACGTATATCTCATGAACCGCGTCCATCTCGGCGGCCGCCGCCATCGCCATCATCTGTGTTACGCCCGGCGTCATGCCGAAGCCCGGCACGCAGACCGCACCCGCGTCCGCGAAAAGCTCCGCCCATTCGTCCTCCGCGCCGAACCCGTTCAGGTTCACGCCGTTCGCGCCTGCTTTCGCGATACATTCCGTGGAGCGGCCGTTCACGGATATCTGCGTCCCGTCCATAACAACGTCGCACCCGCGCAGCTTTTGAACTGCCGCACCCACGTCGGTGACGTCGATAAATTCCGCGCGGATTTTCGCGCCCTCCGCCAGACTGGCCGCCTTGTCCGCGACCCAGGCGGCTTCCTCCGCGTTGAAATCCCCTACGACTATTTCGTCCGCGCCAGAAAAAGCCGCGAGGTCATAGACCGCTTCGCGGCAGATCTGTCCAGCTCCGCCCAGGCAATATATTTTCATTATGTTTCCCTTTCCATGCTTGCGACATCCCTGCTTGTGGCGTCGCTATTAACGCTATTAACGATATATCTATTCGCGGCGTCACTGCCCGCCGCGCCGCTACCCCAGCACCCTTTCAAGCAACGCGGGGATGTCCGCAAACCTTTCTATTATATAGTCCGCGCCCGCGTCGCGATAGGCGGCGGCCGCTCGGTCACGGTGCTTGATCTGCTCCTCCACGCTGAGCGCTTCGTAGCTCTCGCGCGTCAGCCCCAGCATGTTCGAGCCGTATAGCACGCCCACCGATACGCAGCCAGCGTTTTTTCCCTCCGCTATGTCGGCCGCGGTATCGCCGATTTTCACAACGTCCGCGATGGATTCCACCCCGAGCCTGCGCAGGTTCTCCCAGAGCATATAAGGGAACGGCCGCCCCGCGCCGCCAACATCGTCGGGGCAGACAAGGCAGTCAGGCTCATAGCCAGCGGCGGCGGCTACGGGCAGCAGCACCTCCATCATTGCGCGCGTGTAGCCCGTCGTGGATCCGATCCTCGCGCCTGACTCGCGTATGCGCCTGACGGTTTCCGGCACGTTCGGGAGAGGGTCGGCGTATTTCGTCAGCACCTCGAAAAGCGCGGGCTCGAAATTCGCGTACACGGCCTCGACATCCGCCTCGCCGGGGCTTCGCCCGTGCGCGCTTTGGAATTTTGCCGAAAGCTCGTCCGTGTGCAGCATGTTTCTGATATGGTCTTTTTTCGGAAGCCCCATGAAGCGCCGAATGAGCCCGTCAGACGGCGAAAGCCCCGCGTTTTCAAAAGCGCCCTTGAACGCCGCCACGGGCGCGAACGAGCCAAAATCCACGCTCGTGCCAGCCCAGTCCAGTATAACTGCCTTGATTTTCTCACTCATCTCTCAAACCTTTCTAGCCAAATTACTCTATTACAATAAATTATTCCCAATAACAGCTTGCGTGAACCTCGGCGCGAACGAGCCAAACCCACGCTCGTCACTCCGCCACCATGCGCCGCGCCGCTTTCCCGCGGATTTTTGAAACGCCGATCTCGTAGGCCGCGCGGATGCCGATGTTCGTCAGCAGGATGAGCAGGCTCATTGCCGCCGCCTGCGCTATGTTGCCCGCCTCCTCCATGTGGGTTATCGCGATGGCGGCGATTTTGAAATTCGCGGAATAGAGGAAGACCACGGCGCTGACTGTCACCATCGAGTAGACGAAATAGTAGATGAAGATTTCGAGTATGGCGGGCAGGCAGAGCGGCACGCTGACGCGCAGCAGAGTGCGGTACATAGGTATGTTCATGCTCTCGGCCATGCTCTCGTATTCCTTGTCGAGCTTTTTCAGGGCGCTGCTCGCCGTCGCGTATGGCACGGCGTAGAAGTGGAGCACGCCCGCGAG
>JAIRPC010000126.1 GCA_031257215.1 Eubacteriales Family XIII. Incertae Sedis bacterium | reverse complement strand
CGATGCCGGAAGCCCAAGATGCCTATGCCGCCGATAGCGGATACGGCAACGGCTACGCGGGCGACGGCTACGACAATGTAGGCGGCGAATATGATGGCAGGGACGCGGACGCATACGCCGATGACGACGACGTCTATGTAGACGCGAACGACGGGTATAGCTCATTCGCGACGGGAACGGGCGCGGCTGATCCATACTACGACGAATACGACGAGGACGATGAGGACGACAGGCTCGCGCGAGGAGCGAAGAACGGCAAGAAGCCTAAGCGCAGGGACGAGAACAGGAAATACAAGATCCTTGCCGTGCTGGTGGCGATAGTGGCAGCCGGGCTTATTGCGTATTTTCTTGTGTTCCCAAATTTGGAAAAATTAATTAACCCCTCATCCAATCCGACGCACCAGATAGAGAACGTGGTTGGAAAGAGCGAGGAGGACGCGAGGAGCGCGCTGGAAGCCCTCGGCTACAAGGTCGAAAAGGGCGAGGATATGTTCAGCCCCACCGTTGCGCAGGGGCTTGTGGCGCAGCAGGATCCGGCCGCGGGAGAGGAGCTGGCCGAGGGTGGCACTGTTACTATATTCCTTAGCAAGGGGCAGGAGGAAAGCATCGAGCCCGACAGCGAGCAGACCCCGACCGAGGAAGCGGTTACCACGGTCCAGGTGCCTGACCTGGTGGGCAAGAACGCGACAGACGCGGAAAACCTGCTCAAAGCCTATGGGCTGGCGCTCGGCACTACCACGATGGAGGACAGCGACAAGACCGTGAACCTCATCATCAAGCAGACCCCGAAATCGGGCAAAGAGGTCGAGAAAGGAACTAAGGTCGATATTGTCATCAGCGCGGGGCCTAAGGTGAAAGAGGCCACGGTGCCGAGCCTGCTCGGGCTGACGCAGAGCAAGGCGGAAGCGGCCCTGAGCAAGGTCAACCTGCTCATCCGCACTATTGGCGAGGAGTACAGCGACAAATACAAAAAAGGCACGGTCATATGGCAGCAGTACAAGAAAGGCGAAAAGCTGAACGAGGGCCAGACGGTGGACGTGAAGATAAGCAAGGGACCAGAGGACAAGACGAACACGGTGTCCATCACGATAGATTTCGCGAAGGCTGAAACTGACAGCTTCATGCTTAATGTGGTGCTTGAACTGCCCGACGGCACGGAACAGCAGATCGTCAACAACGAAACCGCGTACAAGGCATCGGGCAGCAAGACCATCTCTGTTTCTGGCAAGGGCACTGGCGCCAAGGTCATAGTGTATTTCGACACCAAAATAGTCAAGACGTATTCGGTGAACTTCAAAACGGGGAAGGTGAGCGGCTAACCCCGTGCGCGGTGCGATAGTCAAAGCCCTGTCGGGGTTCTACTACGTCATGGCGGCCGAAGGGCGGCACGTCTACAAATGCCGCGCCAGGGGCATATTCAAGAAAGAGGGCCTGTCCCCGCTGGTCGGGGACGAGGCCGAGATAGACGTGCTTGACGACGAGGACGGGTTCGTCACGGAGATACTTCCGCGCCGCAATTCGTTCATACGCCCGGCCGTGGCGAATATAGACCTTTTCGTGGCGACCGTTTCCGTGAAAGACCCCGAGCCGCACCCTGAGGTGCTGGACAGGTTTCTCGCGACGGCGGAGGCGGCCGACGCGGAAGCGGTCATCTGCGTGAACAAAACAGACCTCGGTTCCGCTTCGGCGGTGGACAGCATCTACGGCGGGCTTTATGACACTATTGCGGTGAGCGCCAAGACGGGCGCGGGAATGGACGCTCTCGAAAAGCGGCTAGCGGGCAGGCGTTCCGCGTTCGCGGGGCCGTCAGGCGTCGGCAAGTCGAGCATTGTGAACTATCTGCTGGGCAGCGCGGTCGCGGACACGGGCGGCGTCAGCGGCAAGACCGGCCGCGGCAAGCACACGACGCGGCATGTCGAAATATTTGAAACAGGCTTCGGTGCGGAGCTTCTTGATACCCCGGGATATACGTCGTTCGATGGGACGGCGGTGGAGCCGGAGGAGCTAGGCGGGCTGTTCCCCGAGATAGCCGCGCTGAGCGAGGGCTGCCGCTTTGACGACTGCATGCACGCTGACGAGCCTGGATGTGCCGTGCGCGAAGCGTGCGCGGACGGGCGTATCGCGCCTAGCAGGTACGATTCGTACAGGCGCATGCTGTCGGAATCGTTGGACAGAAGAAAGAAAGGAATGTGAACAGTAATGGGAAAGATATGCGCGTCGATACTGTCGGCGGATTTCATGAGGCTGGGCGAGGAGATAGAGCTGGCCGCGTCGGGCGGCGCTGACTATATCCACGTGGATGTGATGGACGGCCATTTCGTGCCGCGCATTTCATTCGGCTCGTTCGTCACGGACAAGCTGAAAGGCCGCGTCGGGCTGCCGCTGGACGTGCATATCATGGCGAAGGAGCCCGAAAGGCAGATAGACAGCCTGGCCATAGAGGACACGGAGTTCATCGTCGTGCATTACGAGGCAGTCCGCCATCTGCACAGGACGCTCGAATACATCAGGTCGCTCGGCAAGAAGAACGGCGTTGCGCTGAACCCCGCCACCGACCCCCATGTGCTCGACTACGTGCTCGGCGATATAGACCAGGTGCTGGTCATGAGCGTCAACCCGGGGTTTGGCGGGCAGAAGTTCATCCCCTCGTCGTTGCGGAAGCTCTCGGAGCTGCGGCGCATGAGGGAACAGAGCGGCGCTAGCTATGCCATAAACATAGACGGCGGCGTGTATCCGCATAATGCCGCGGAGATATTCGGCGCGGGCGCGGACATGGTGATCTCGGGCGCGGGCATATTCGCGGCGGACGACCCCAGGGCGGCGCTCGCGGAGTTCAGGTCGATAGCGGATAAATTTCCGCGATAGCAGCAACGCCGTAGGCGCGGGCGGCTTGGCATGAAATAACATAAATGGAAAGGTTGTTCAATACGATATGAGTTTTTTCAACACAGCCCCTGACAGGGTGGCGTTCTCGATCGGCGGGATGGACATCATGTGGTATGGCATACTCATTGCCGCGGGGTTCGCGCTCTGCATCTACCTGATATGCAGGAACGCTCCGAGCCATGGCCTGACGGGCGACAGGGCGCTGAACTATTCGCTCTTTGTCGCCGTGTTCGGCATCATCGGCGCCAGGCTCTACTACGTGCTGTTCAAGCTGCCGTATTATTTGGAGGATCCCGTGCGCATATTCCAGGTGCGCGAGGGCGGGCTTGCGATACACGGCGGGCTGATACTCGGCTGCGCCTGCGCCATCTATCTGAGCAGGCGGTGGGGCGACGGCACGCTGAACGTATTCGACCTGTTTTTCGTGTATATCCCGCTCGGCCAGGCGATAGGGCGCTGGGGCAACTATTTCAACGCGGAAGCCCACGGCGGTCCCACCGACCTGCCGTGGGGCATCATGGTGGACGGCGAGAAAGTTCACCCGACCTTCCTCTACGAATCGCTCTGGTGCCTGTTGCTCGTGTTCCTGCTGCGCTATATCGACAAGCGGCGCAAATTCGCGGGGCAGACCTTCTTCCTGTACTGCATCCTCTACTCGGCCGAGAGGTTTGTTGTCGAGGGGCTTAGGACGGACAGCCTCATGCTGGGGCCGATGAAACAGGCGCAGGTGTTGAGCCTGGCGGTGATAGTGTGCGCGGCGGCGGCGTATTTCGCGCTGTGGAGAAAAAATCGCGACATAGATAAGGAGAACGACAAATGAAACTAGGAATAGTAGGGCTTCCGAATGTGGGCAAGAGCACGCTGTTCAACGCCATTACGCGAGCGGGCGCGGAGGCCGCCAACTACCCGTTCTGCACGATAGAGCCGAACGTAGGCGTGGTAACAGTGCCAGACGAGCGCATAGACGCGCTGCACCGCATGTACGATTCCAAGAAGACCATATACACCACGATAGAGTTCTACGACATTGCGGGGCTGGTGAAAGGCGCGTCCAAGGGCGAGGGGCTGGGCAACAAATTCCTTGGGCATATACGCGAAGTGGCTGCCGTGGTGCATGTCGTGCGCTGCTTCGACGACACGAACGTAGTTCACGTGAACGGTGCGCCCGATCCCGCGTCGGACATAGAGACCATCAATTTGGAGCTGGTGTTTTCCGACTTGGAGCTTCTGGAAAGGCGCATAGAAAGGACAGCAAAGGCGCTCAAAGGCGACAAGGGG
>JAIRPC010000109.1 GCA_031257215.1 Eubacteriales Family XIII. Incertae Sedis bacterium | reverse complement strand
ACATTGGATAGATCCAGGCCTAGCGGGGTGAGGCGCAGCTTGTCGCCGTCGCGCGTCAGTAGCTTGCGCCCTATCAAATTCTCGGTTTCCTCGGCGTAGAGCTGCAAAAAGTCCACCCCGAATTTCCGCTCGAAATCGCTCAGGCTGATGCCGTCCGTGCGCCTTAGTCCCAGCCAGATGTATTCCGACATCTCGTCCCCGCGCGTGTTGTTGTAATAATTTGAAACCATCTGATCGCTGCCGTTGGCTTTGATATAGTCCACGAGAAATTCCGTGTTGGAGAAGCGCCTGCCCTGGATGTACGAATGTGCGCCGAGCCCTATGCCGAGATAGTCGTCCATCGACCAGTATTTCAGGTTGTGGCGCGACTCGCGCCCGGGTAGCGCGGCGTTGGAAATCTCGTAGTGGACATAGCCGCCGCGCGTCAGGGCCTCCACCGCCGAGTGGTACATCCTCCTGTCCTCGATGTCTGAGAGCGCGTCGAGCCGCCCCGACATAACGTCGTCGTACAGCGGGGTTTCCTCTTCGAGCTGCAAGCCGTAGAACGAGATATGCTCGGGGCGCAGGGAGAGCGCCTCGCGCAGGTCGGCGTCCCACTGCTCCGCGCTCTGGGCGGGCAGCCCGAATATGAGGTCTATATTGATGTTGTCAAACCCAGCGTCGCGCGCCGCCATGAAAGAGCCCGCGGCTTCGGCGGCGGTGTGTATGCGCCCAAGGCGCTCCAAGGTTTTTTCGTCAAAGCTCTGCACCCCGAAGCTGACCCTGTTAACGCCAGACTCCCTGAGCGCGGCCAAATACTGCCTGTCCACCGTGCCAGGGTTGGCCTCCACCGTTATCTCCGGTTCGCCCGCGACGTGAAATTTGGAGTAGACCGCTTCGATAAGGTCGTCTATCTCATGCTCGGGCAGCACGGTGGGCGTACCGCCGCCGATGAATATGGTGTCCACCGAGCGCCCCTCCGCGTACTGGCCGCCCTTGCCCGCTATCTCGCGCCGCAGCTGCGACACGTAGAGCGACCGCTCTTTCTCGCCTGATTCATCATCGGAAAGGAAGGTGCAGTAACGGCACCTTTGGCGGCAGAACGGTATGTGCAGATATATGCCAAGCGCCCCCGGCGCGCTTCCCTGTTTCTTTGCCCTGCCCTGTCCGCGCGGCAGGCGGCGGTTGTTATTTGTTCTCATCATATTTAAGCACAGCCGTAAAGGCCTCCTGCGGCACCTCGACCGAACCGAACTGGCGCATGCGCTTTTTGCCCTCTTTCTGTTTTTCAAGCAATTTTTTCTTGCGCGAGATATCGCCGCCGTAGCATTTCGCGATAACGTCCTTGCGGTAGGCTCGAACCGTCTCGCGAGCTATGACCTTCTGCCCTATGGAGGCCTGTATCGGTATCTCGAACTGGTGGCGCGGGATGATGTCTTTCAGTTTTTCGCAGACGAACCGCCCCCGATAATACGCTTTCGACTCGTGGACTAGCATGGAGAAAGCGTCCACCTGCTCCTTGTTCAGCAGGATGTCCAGCTTGACGATCTTCGACGGCTCGTATCTCACGAACTCGTAATCTAGCGACCCGTACCCGCGCGTGCGCGATTTCAGCGCGTCGAAGAAATCGTAGATGACCTCGTTCAGCGGCAGCTCGTAGTGCAGCTGCACCCGCTTCTCCGTGATGTACTCCATGTGCAACATCTTGCCGCGCCTGTCCTGGCAGAGATCCATTATCGCGCCCACATAGTCGTTCGGTATCATGATGTCCGCTTTCACTATCGGTTCCTCTATATGCGCTATGAGCGCGGGGTCAGGCAGGTTGCTCGGATTCTGTATCATCTCGACCTCGCCGCCCGACATCTCCACCTTGTATATGACGCTAGGTGAGGTAGTAATAACTGACAGGGCAAATTCCCGTTCAAGCCGCTCGACAATTATTTCCATATGTAGCAAACCCAAGAATCCGCATCGAAAGCCGAAGCCGAGCGCGGTGGAGGTTTCCGGCTCGAAATGGAACGCCGCGTCGTTGACTTGGAGCTTTTCGATAGCGTCCTTGACATTCTCGTATTTCTCGCCCTCCGCGGGGTAGATACCGCAATAGACCATCGGCTGCGCCTTTTTGTAACCGGGGAGCGGCTCTGCCGTCCGCCTGCCGGACAGAGTTACCGTATCGCCCACGCGCGCGTCCGCCACACGCTTGATGCTCGCGCTGATATAGCCGACCTCGCCCGCCGCAAGCTCGTCCGTCTGCACAGGCCCGGGCGCGTAAACCCCGACCTCCGTCACCTCATATTCCTTGTTCGTGTTCATCAGGCATATCATGTCGCCCGCCTTGACCGCCCCGTCGAAGACGCGGGCGTAGATCACAACACCCCTGTAATTGTCGTAGTACGAATCGAAGATGAGGGCTTTTAGCGGGGCGTCGCGGTCGCCCGACGGCGCGGGGACATTCGCCACGATATCTTCGAGCACGTCGCCTATGCCAGTCCCCTCCTTGGCAGAAATGAGCGGTGCGCCGCCCGCCTCGATGCCTATGACATCCTCTATCTCGGACTTCACCGCGTCGGGGTCGGCGCTCGCCAGGTCTATCTTGTTCAGCACGGGAAGTATTTCGAGATCCTCGTTCATGGCCAGATAGACGTTCGCCAGCGTCTGCGCCTCCACCCCCTGCGTCGCGTCCACCACCAGTATCGCGCCCTCGCACGCCGCAAGGCTGCGGGACACCTCATAGGTGAAATCCACATGGCCCGGCGTGTCGATGAGGTTCAATATATATTCCTCGCCGTTCTTCGCCTTGTACGCAAGCCGCGTGGTTTGCAGCTTGATCGTGATGCCGCGCTCGCGTTCCAGATCCATGTTGTCCAGAAACTGCTCCTTCATCT
The DNA here is from genome assembly GCA_031257215.1 of Eubacteriales Family XIII. Incertae Sedis bacterium. Taxonomy (GTDB): domain Bacteria; phylum Bacillota; class Clostridia; order Peptostreptococcales; family Anaerovoracaceae; genus JAIRPC01. The sequence continues at coordinate 3,449 of JAIRPC010000109.1, read as the reverse complement.
CGCGGTCGGAAACAAGCCCAGTGCATTCCAAAAGCCTGTCGGCAAGCGTGGACTTGCCGTGGTCGATATGCGCTATAATCGAAAAATTTCTTATGTGATCCTGTTTATACATAACATATGAATTATACATTCCACACCCGTTCTATACAAGGGGCATTTTGTTGGTAATTTGGAATAACATGGAGCTATACGGGGTGTAGCGAACGGGCTGGCGAAAGAAAATCAGCAAAATTAGTTGCAATCCTTGCATTTCGCTTCGCCATAGCATATAATTGTTCGGTACGATTTTGTTAGGGAAATACCAGCCCGCGCAATGGGCGCTGGTGATAGGCGTTTCCTTTGGATATTTGCGAAAGTGGGGTGAACGAATGGCAAATATCAAGTCAGCTAAAAAGCGCATCAGCGTCATCGAGAAAAAGACGCAGCGCAACCGTAGGGTGAAGGCGCACCTGAAAGAGATCATCAAGGGCTTCGAGTCGGCAGTAGCCGCCGAGAACAAGCAGGAAGCGCGTGACTTCCTGGCCCTCGCCGAAAAGAAGCTATTGCAGGCAGGAGCCAAGGGCACGATCCACAAGAACGCGGCATCACGCAAGGTGTCGAGGATGACCCAGCGCTTCGTTGGCGCGTTCGGGCAGGAAGCTCTGCTACTGAAAGCGAACCCGCCGGCAATACCGACGCCAGAGGAAAAAGCGGCTCGCCGCGCGGAAAAAGAAGCGGCGCAGGCGGCAGCCTTGGCGCGCAAGAAGGGTCGCAGGCATGAGGCGAAAGCCGAGGAGCCAGCCCCCGAAGCGGAAGCCGAAGAAGCGGCAGCTGAGTCCGATGTAGCGGAAGAGGCGGCGGCGGATGCGGCGGAAGCGCCCGCAGAGGAAGCTGTTGCGGAAGCGGCAGAAGAAGCTGTGGAAGCTCCCGCTGAGGAAGAAGCGACAGAGGAAGCCCCTGCGGCAGACGATGCGCCAGCGGATGAGCCCGCTGACGAAGCAGGCGAGGAAGCCGCGGATGAAGCCCCGGCAGAGGGCGGCGCGAACGAGGAGAAGCCAGACCAACAGTAGCCGCTAACCCGTCTACCCCACATTCGTTTGCGACAGTAAAATTAAAGAGTCGGTTTCCCGACTCTTATTTTTCGTTGTTTGATTGAGAATGCCTACCTCACCTTAACATCCATGCCCTTTGTCGGGGGGACTTCGAACCAGGTTCGGCCTTGTTTTAGCGGGAGCTGGTTTCCTTGCTTGTCGAACAGCGCGGGCGGCGTGTCCTCGTCCGCTTTCCATGTGCAATCATACACGTAGCCGTCGCGGAAGAGCAGGGCCTTGCCCTCGCCGCCCAGCACCGTGTTGTAGGTCGGGTTTCCCGCGGGGTCAAGCTTCTGCGCCTGCGGGTATTCGGCGTATAGCACCACTACGTTGTCCGTGTATACCTGTTCCTCGGTCGCGCCGTCCAGGTGCTTCTTGTCCGATGTCCATCTGAGCCATACGCCCCTGTCCTTGTTCCATTTCCACATAGCCGTGGACATGAATGCCAGAGACAGGGATTTCGCGGGCTTGCCCGTGAACCCTGGGAGCGGCCCGCTGTCAACGCCGCCAGCGGTGGCAACAGCCGCGCCCGATGCCGAAGCGGCAGAGCCTGACACGGAGGCGGCGGCTCCCGTTGCGGATCCGTCGCCGACAAATTCGTCAGCCGGCGGCAGCGCCGAGCCTGTTGTTACAGCCGTGTCCGTCACGATCGGCACTATCGCCGTGCCTGACACGATCGCGCCGTCCGTAGCCCTGTCAAACCCGTAGTAGAGCGTTTTCAGCTTGCCCGTCAATTTGGTTTTGCCTTTCTTCAAGCTCTTGTACGCGTTCTTCGTGTTCATATAGAAATTGTGGGGCATGGGCTTGAAGCTTACCCTGTGGAACAGGTCGCCCTGGTTTCCGAATGTGACACCCGCATTTCTCAGCCTGGCGTTGACCTCGCTGTTGGAGCCCGAGAAAAACAGTATACCGTTGTACTGCGGCACCACCCACGCGTCGGAGAGCCTAGCGCTCCTGACAGGGCCGACTTCATCCGGTATCGTGCTTTGGAATATGCAGTTAAATCTGCTAACATTTCCCTCTACCCGCGTTTCGTATACGATATCAGCGGAGTTCAGCCCTTTCTGATACCATGCCTCGGGGTCGTTCTCTATCTTTATCGAGAGCGGCCTGCGGTTGATGTTCTTCGTGTCCTCCACGGGCATCCCTGTGAGCGGCGACACGTATATCGTCGGCTCAGGCACCTCGACAGCCGTTTTCGTGGCCACTGGCGCGGGCTTCGGCGTTACCGGCTTCGGCTCCTCCTTTTTCCCGCCCAACGCGAAAACCAGTGCGACGATAGCGACCACCGCCACTACAGCGACCAAAATAATTATCTTTGATTTTTTGCTCAGTCTCATGTTTACCTCTTTACCTAGTTTTGCTGCCCTCCGCAGCCTGTCATTGATTCATATGCCGCCCGACCATATATCGGACAAGCTTTCCAAATAATTATTATACTACTTATTATTTGACGCGAATTTTAATTTTCTGTGACTTTTTTCCCGCCCAAACGGTAAGCGTAGCCGTTCCGCTCTTTTTCGCCACAAGCCTGCCCGCCCTGTCCACGGACAGAACCGACGGCTTGCCCGACTTGAAGCGCAGCTTCGTTATGGTTGCGGCCGCAGGCGTGATTTTCATCCTCAGCCATACCACCCTGCCCTTTTTGAGAACCTTTGATTTCGGCAGGCCGCTTAGAGCAATTTTCTTGGGTGCCTTTGATTTCTTGACTACGATAACGGCAATGGAAGCCTTGCCCCCGCCCTGTGCGCGGACAGTAATGGTGGTCCTGCCTGGCGAGAGCGCCCTGACCTTGCCCGACTTGCTCACGGACGCGCGCTTGCTGTTCGAGCTTGACCATGCGAGCCGCGCGCTGACGGACTTGCCGTCTTTCGCGCCGTACGCGGCGGCGGGGATTGTTATCGAAGCGCCCCGCTTTATATAGAGCTTCTTGACGGGGGTCCGCACCTGTGTCGCGACCGTCGCGGGCTTTTCCGCGATAGAGCCTGGACTAGCGGGGTCGCCGCCTGGCGGTTCCGTCGGCGAATCGTCTATCACCTCAACCTCGCGGACGCAGACTGCGCCCGCGGACGCGCCCCACCCCGAAGCGGGCGTGAAGCTCACGGGGTAAACGCCGCCCTGAGTGATGGAGAAGAAGCCCTCGGCTGCGACACCCTCGCCCCTGATCCGAGTCAGCGCGCTGCCGCCGCGCCTCCAGGTGTACGCCGAAGCCCCCGCGAGAGCGGCTGGGCTTGCCGTGCCTATGGCGCTCAGGCTCACAGTGAAATCATGCGCTATGACGGCAGCGCCGCTTGCGGAAGCGCCGTCGCCCAATGCGGAATCAAAGACCGTAGCGGACAGACCCGCCGCGCCGCCATCGCCGTACACGGCCATAGCGAC
>JAIRPC010000105.1 GCA_031257215.1 Eubacteriales Family XIII. Incertae Sedis bacterium | reverse complement strand
TACAAGGGCCAGAAGATCTCAATCGCGCTCACCGCGAAGAACAAGGTCACGCTGAAAAGCGACAAACCCAAAATCGTCAGCGTGAAGCGCGGCAAGAAAAAGGGCAAGAACTACTATTTTACCATCACCGCCAAAAAAGCGGGCAAGGCCACTCTGGCCGCGACGGCAAAAAAATACAAGACGAACAAATACGTGATAACGGTCAAGAAGAGCTACCCCGTAGGCTCCGAAAAGAACCCCGTCGCGCTAGGCAGCTCATGGAAGACCATTAAGTCCGTCAACGGCAAAAAACAGGTAAAGGTCAAGACCACGGTTCTGAGCGGTGCGCAGGCAAGGGCGCAGATACTGGCGCTTGAAGGCGAAAAGACCGACGGCACGGCGAATTTCGACAAGAATTATTACACCAACCAAAAGGTGACGGCGGGCAGGACGCTCTACCTCATCAAGGTCGATTACAGCATAGTGAAAGGCTATTCGGGCGGCGTGGTCCTCGCGGGGCTGATGAACAAAAGATACTGCGGTAAGGACTACAAGACCCTGAGCTACATTGAATACGCAGGCAGCGGCAAGTTTGCGACCTCGTCGGGAACGGCCACGAACGGCAAGAGCGGCACCTACTACACGGCGGTGTTCTTGGACAGCGCGGTAAAGGAAGTCAGGAACGTATACGCCGCCAACATCCTGGACGAGCAGAAGCTAGGCAAGCTAGGAACATCAGGCCTGGTGGTATCAGGCTGCGTATCGCAAAAGCTGCCGTAAGCCATCAGCGGGATTGCGCAGCCCCGCAGTCATTGCGAGGAGCGAAGCGGCAAAGCAGTCCAGCGGAAAATTCGGAGGAGAATTATGTTAGGCACATTTACAGGCAAAAGCAAAAAACTCATCGCGGCATTGGCCGCGGCGGCAGTCGTGCTGGCGTTCTCGCCATTAGCGGCGATGGACGCACACGCGGCGGAGCTGAATATCCCCGGGACAAAGGCATTCACCACGACGAGCGTATCGCCCACGGCGGAAGTGGCTTATACGCAGACAATCGGCGAATCGGTTTATCTGGACAAATTCACGAACGGCATATGGGTACAGAAGAAGTTGCTGGGTTCTCAAACAAACGGCACAGTGGATGTGGCCAAGAGCGATCATGGCACCTACGCCCCGGCGGGTACGTACACATACAGGCTTCGCAACGGTGGAAACATAAACAGCCCCAGCTCCGTTTCGCAGAACATAACAGTTACCGTGAACAGGCAGCAGACGGCCATCAACGTCGGCGCGACAGCCCTGGTCGGCACTCTGCAAACCCCGGGCTACCGCTCTACCCGCAACGAGGTGTATTACACGTTTGACAAGGAGATGAGCGTTACATGGACAGGGGCCGGCGAGGTCTCCAACGTATACCTGCAACGGAAAGACGGCGCGAGCTGGGTAGAGGTCGATCGCACCTCCTCCTATACCAGCACGAGCAGCCCGACGTACACGGTCAAATTCACGAACGTCAAGCAGACGGTCTCCGCGCCGACATCCTATCGCCTGTACGTGCCCCAGACCGAATACGTGACAGGCGGCTACTCGCAGGTGTTCACCGTCAGCGGCAAGAAGGCCGCGCCAGGGCTTGTTGTAAAATATAGCAAATCAAGCCAGAAATACAAAAAGGGCGGCGTCAAGCTGGACATCTCTATAGCGAACAAGGGCGCATACGAGGGCAAGGCATACGTATACGACGGCAAGAAAAAGCTGGCGACGCTGAGCGTCAAAAGCGGCTATATCAAAAGCAAGAACGGGTACTACGTCCAAGGCAACAAATACGCCCTGCCGAAAAAGCTGAAAAAAGGCACCCACAAGATCAAGGTCAAATTCGTGCCAAACAGCTACTACGCCAAGTTCTACACCACCAAGACCACAGGCGCGAAAAAAATCAAGGTGAAGTGAGCCGCGCCCATTGACACGGGGCTTCACGGTTTCAGGCAGTCCAAGGGGATGACGCAAATGCCGTCATCCCTTTGATATGCGGCGCCGCCCGACGCCGTCACTATGGCAAGGAACGACGGCGGTGGCACATCTCCGCCGAGCTTCTTTTTCAGCCGCAACAGGTTGGCCGCCGCCGCGTCGAACCCGTATGTGCCGAGCTTGATTTCGACAGCGCCCCAGCTGCCGTCACCCAGTTCGAGTATCGCGTCAGCCTCCAGCCCCTCCTTGTCGCGGTAGTGGAACACCCGCCCGTTCAGAACATCCATATACACGGACAGGTCGCGATAGCAGAGCGATTCAAACAGGAAGCCCGCAGTCTTGATATCTTTCGTGAGCGATGCGGGCGTGGCGCTTAACGCGGCGGCGGCAAGCGACGGGTCGGTGAAATGCCGCTTCGGCGTCACTCGTATTCGGCTGCGCGAACGCAGGGACGGCATCCACGCGTCCTGTTCCTCAAGAACAAAAATGCGCTTCAACGCCTCGCAGTAGCCCCTGATGGTCTGCTCTGAAAAAGAGCTTCCCTCGCGGGTCTCGATATCGGTTTTCAGATTCGTGGCCTTGGCGTTCGTTGCGGTGTTCCGCGCTAGCGAGCGCAGTAGAAGCGCGACCAGGTTTGGGTCGCGCTTAACGCCGTCCGTCCTGCTGATATCCTCATTGATGACAGAGCTCATGTATTCTCTGGGAATCCGCAAGGTCCCCGACTCCGAGAGCCAGAAGCCAGCCGGCCAGCCGCCCTTGCAGATGAGCCGAACAGCCTTTTGCAGATCCAGTTCGGAAATGGCGGGCTCGACGCTTCCCGTTTTGAACAGCTCGGTTATGGAAACCGCACCGTTGGAATCGCCCGATTCATAGAGCGACAGCGGTCGCATCCGCAGCCTGGCGAACCGTCCCGTGCCTGTGTGCGACGTCTTCTGTGTGGGAGGCACGGCGGAGCCTGTGAATATGAATAATCCCGCCTGGTGTCTTTTGTCGATAATTCGCCGCGCGGCATCCCAAAGGCCTGGCGCGTCCTGCCATTCGTCGACCAGCCGCGGCGCCTCGCCGTCAAGCACCGAATCGGGAAGCAGCAGGGCGCGCTGCCTGTTCTCCTGAACGTCTATGTATATTTCCGACCTTGCGCGGTTTAGCGCCGTCCATGACTTTCCGCACCATTTGGGCCCTACGATCAGCACGCCGCCGAATATCGACAACAGCGTATCCAGCCTTTCATCCACAAGGCGCGGGCGATAATCCCTGCTCATAAGCATTATTCCTCAATTTCTAACGGTTATTAGGTTCTCTTATATATATGATATCACTTTTGGCGCGAAAATGATATCACTTTTAGCGCGAATCTGATATCACTTTTGGCGCGGATTTGATATCACTTTTGGCGAGGTGGTTTTGGGGAGCGGTGCGGCTTGGCGCTATGCGGCGGCGGCTTGCCCATGGGCGTACTGGAAGTTTTTTCCACTTCAAAATTTCCATTGACACGGGGCTTCATCTGTGGTAAATTATATAGGCTGCCTTTGGGAGGCTCCCACGGCAGCCTTTTATAATGTAATTAATGTATTGCTCGCAACGGGGCGCAGAGAGCGGCGAAGGGTGCGCACCAGAGAACGGAGATGGTTATGAGAGTCAAGTTAACATTGGAATGTACGGAGTGCAAACAGCGCAATTACGACACGGTCAAGAACAAGAAGAACAACCCCGACCGCCTCGAAATGAAAAAGTATTGCAGGTTTTGCCGCAAGCAGACGCTTCACAAGGAAACGAAGTAGGATAGGGTAATGGCGAACAAAAAGAAAAAGAAGTATGTCGCGCCCAGCGCGGATGCGCCCGAAAAAAATGAAAAAGAAAAGTCCTCGATAAAGAGGGCGATGAACGCATCCAAAGCTGCCGACGCGAAACGCCGCCAGCAGGCCGCCGCCGCGCAAGGCGGGCAGACCGAGAAAAAAGGCGGATGGGGCGAATATTTCAGGGGCGTCAAGCTCGAAACGAAAAAAGTCGTTTGGCCGACGCGCCAGGAGCTTATATCGTACACGATAGTGGTGCTGTTCACCTGCGCGTTCTTCGGGCTTATGATATGGGGCGTGGATTCGGCGTTCCTGGCCGCGCTCAGGCAGTACGTCGCAGTGCCGTATTGACGGCTGGCATAACAGCGGCGCAGGAGCGAAGCCAGGCAGGCTGCCGGGCGAAAGCTGCTGGAAACCCACGCGCTGATTTGTTGGCGCGGCGATAAGGATTGGTAATGGACGAAAATATTGTTGAAACTGAAAAGCAGACATCCCAGCTGGTGGACGGGTTTTACGACGACAGCGACGAGCATTCGCCGCGCTGGTACGTCGTGCATACCTATTCCGGCCACGAGAACAAGGTCAAGTCGAGCATAGAGAAGCAGGTGGAAAGCTACGCGGGCAAGATCGAGGTGGACTTCCCGCTCATAGACCGCTTCGGCGAAGTCGTGCCCGCGAAGACGGACGAGCAGGGCAACAGGGTACTAAAAAACGGCAACCCCGTATATCTCTGCGACATGGCGGATCTCGTCCGCAAGATCAACGTCCCGATGCACGACGTTACGGTTATAAAGGAAAAAGAGAGCAAGGTCAAGAGCCGCAAGATGTTCCCCGGATACATCCTCGTGAAGATGGTGGTCGAGGACAAGTCGTGGTTTCTCGTGCGCAACACGGCGGGCGTCACAGGCTTCGTCGGCTACAACACAAAGGAGCGCAAGAACAGGCCGGTCGCGCTGTCCAAGGAGGAAGTGCGCCGCATGGGGATCGAGAAGGTCGTTATCGAGCTGGATTTCAGCGTAGGCGACAGCATCAAGGTCATCAACGGCCCGTTCGAAAGTTTCATTGGCGTGGTCGAGGAAGTCAACCCCGAAAGGGAGACGCTGAAAGCCCGCATCACGATGTTCGGCAGGGAAACCCCCGTAGAGCTGATCTACGACCAGGTGGACAAGATTTACTGAGTGCGAAAACCGCCGCGCAAGGGCGCAGGCGTTTAGGAATAATTTGAGCTGTATAGAAGTTATGAAAAAGAAGCTATAAAAAATAGAAGCTGCGCAAAATCGAGTTAGATGAAAGAGATAGAAGTTAGGCAAAAGAAATAGAAGTTAAGCAAAATTGAGATAGATTAAGCGAAATACCCGCCGCGAAGGATTTTTTTCGTAGTGCTAGGCGCGTGAGGGATTGGGAGCGGAGCGTACTTCATGTACGTGCGCTTGGGATGTGAGTCGGCTTCGCCTCCCAGCTGCACCCAATCGTGAACAGCAACGACGCAATACGGAAAAAAGACGAGCGGGGAGAAAGGAGAGAAGATTTTATGGCAAAAAAAATAGATGGCTACATAAAGCTGCAAATACCCGCAGGCGGGGCCAACCCCGCGCCGCCCGTAGGTCCCGCGCTCGGTCAGAAAGGCGTCAACATCATGGACTTCTGCAAGCAGTTCAACGCGAAGACGCAAGATCAGGCCGGCATGATTATCCCTGTGGTAATCACAGTGTACGCGGACAGGTCTTTCAGCTTTATTACCAAGACGCCGCCTGCCGCCGTTCTTTTGAAGAAAGCGGCGGGAATTGAAAAGGCATCAGGCGAACCAAACCGCACCAAGGTCGCGACAGTTACTTACGCGCAGGCCGAGGAGATCGCGAAGACCAAGATGGCAGACCTGAACGCCGCAACCCTGGCAGCCGCCACAGAGATGATCAAAGGCACTGCCCGCAGCATGGGGATCGTCGTAGAGGAATAAGCGTGGGAGAGATGCTTCTCGCCAGGCCCTGTGAAAGGGGTGGGCGGGGAACGTCCCGCAGACACCACAAGGAGGTAAATTATGCCAAAAAGAGGCAAAGGCTACAAGGAAGCCGCAAAGCTCGTAGACAGGCTAAATCTCTATGAGCCGACAGAAGCGCTAGGGCTAGTCGTGAAGGGCGCGCGCGCCAAATTCGACGAAACCGTAGAAGTGCATGTCAAGCTGGGCGTTGACGGCCGCCACGCAGACCAACAGGTCCGCGGCGCGATCGTGCTGCCGAACGGCACAGGCAAGAGCGTGCGGGTGCTCGTTTTTGCGAAAGGGCCGAAAGAGGCGGAAGCGAAAGAGGCCGGCGCGGACTATGTGGGCGCGGAGGATATGGCTCAGCGCATACAGAGCGAGAACTGGTTCGATTTCGACGTAGTTGTCGCAACGCCTGACATGATGGGCGTCGTAGGCAAGCTCGGAAAGACGCTCGGGCCGAAAGGGCTCATGCCCAACCCGAAGTCGGGGACGGTGACGAACGACCTGGCCAAGGCGCTCGAAGAGATCAAAGCAGGTAAGGTGGAATACCGCCTGGACAAGAACAACATCATCCACACGCCGATAGGCAAGGTGAGCTTTGGAGAGGAAAAGCTGATGGCGAACTTCTCCGCTCTGCTGGAAGCCATAGTGAAAGCGAAGCCGTCGGCAGCGAAGGGCCAGTACCTGCGCAGCGTGACGCTGGCGTCAACAATGGGCGTAGGCGTGAAGGTGAACCCGGCCAGGATCGGGTAACAACAACTCAATCAGTTATATACCGTAGACAGCGGGAGGGTTATCCATAACAGGAAAACCCTCAAAACGCGGAAACGCGATCCCGCCGAGGTGTCGGATGCAAATCCCATGACCTTATTCGTTTGCGGCAATGAAATAAGGTCATTTTTTATGGCCGGAAAGGAGATAGAATGTCAGAGGAAAATTTAAGGCAGAAACAGGCGGTCATCGACGAAATCAAAGCCAAATTCGACGAGTCCAGCTCCGCTGTCGTTATTGACTACATGGGCATTACGGTTGCCGAAGCTGACGCCATGCGCACGAAGCTCCGCGACGCCGAGGTGGACTACAAGGTCTACAAGAACACGCTCGTGAACAGGGCGATAGACGGCACGGAGTACGAGCAGCTGAAAGAATCGCTGGCAGGCCCAAGCGCGTTCGCGTTCGGGTTCAAGGATGCCACCGCCCCCGCAAGGGTGCTGAACGGCGTCATCAAAGACTACAAGAAGATGGCGTTCAAAGCGGGCATCATCGACGGCGTGTTCTATGACGCGGCTGGCGTAGCGCAGATCGCGGAGATACCGTCCAAGGACGAGTTGATCGCGAAGTTCCTGGGCAGCATCCAGAACCCCGTCGGCGGCTTCGTGCGAGTGCTGGCGGCAATAGCCGAAAAGGGCGAGGACGCCGCGCCAGCGGAAGCCCCAGCCGAAGAAGCGGCACCTGCGGCGGAAGAAGCGCCAGCGGAAGCCCCCGCTACGGAAGAAGCCGCGCCTGCGGCGGAAGCGGCGGCAGAGGAAGAAGCCCCAGCTGAAGCGGCGGCGGAAGCGCCTGCTGCGGAGGAAGCCACAGCGGAAGAAGCCGCGCCTGAGGCAGCGGAAGCGCCCGCAGAGGAAGCCCCTGCGGAAGAAGCGAAAGCTGACTCGGCAGAGTAATAGGCAACACCCAAAGAGAATTATTACGAAAGGAATGTAAAATGGCAAAATTAACCAATCAAGAAATCATCGACGCCATCAAGGAACTGACGGTGTTGGAGCTGAATGAGCTCGTCAAAGCCTGCGAAGAGGAGTTCGGCGTTTCGGCGGCGGCGGCAGTCGTGGCGGCAGGCCCCGCGGCAGGCGGAGCCGGCGGCGGCGAGGAGCAGACCGAGTTCAACCTCGAACTGACCGAGGTAGGCGCGGAAAAGATAAAGGTCATCAAGGTAGTGCGCGAGATCACAGGCCTGGGGCTGAAAGAGGCGAAGGAGCTGGTAGACGGCGCACCGTCCATCATCAAGGAAGCCCTGGAAAAACCAGAAGCCGAAACCTACCAGAAGCAGCTGGAAGAAGTAGGCGCCAAAATCACGCTGAAATAACCTGGCCCAAAGCAAAACAAAACACCAATGCCCCCGCAATCCGGGGGCATTGTGCTATGCGGACGCAGCTCTGCACGGTCGGTGTCGTGCGCCAAGGGAATTGCGTTGGAGTGAAGTTTCATGGAGAGCAGGAATGGCATCGTGTCTGTGCTGTAAGTTTTTGATTCGGGCAAGGATTCAGGTTACTGGAATGCCGCCTTTGTAAAGGGCTTCCGATGCAATATCAGTTTCGCCGTTCCATGTTACAGTACCACAATCAACATATGCATTGTTGAAGACGGCTTTGTCTTTCAGCGCACGGAACGCAGGGTACTCCAACATAGGCGCGAAATCATAGATTCGTATTTCACCGTTTGAGAATGTCAGCCGCAGCTTGTAATCATTCAAAGGGCGAACGTTTTTGACCGACAATATCTTCCCAGGCTCATCCGCATATGCGATTCCATTTTTGACATACATGGCAGATTCCTTACTGCAATGGGGCGATCTTCCCGAAATGTTCGTTGCGCACAGCCAAGTTCCATGACGCATAAAGCTCGTCCTCATGAATGGTGAGCCATGCCTCGACGAGCTTCAATTGCTTTACTGGCAGAGAACCCGCCAAAAGTTCTCCATCAATACCGATGGACGCTTCATATTCATTATAATAGGCATGAATATGCGGCTTGTTGTGTTGTCCGTTATCGCTAAAAATCATCTTTATTACTATATTGTAAAATCTCGATAATTCAGGCATTGACTAACTCCTAATATTTGCGTAT